>JAJQHF010000091.1 GCA_021199975.1 Candidatus Gastranaerophilales bacterium | reverse complement strand
GGATAAATCTGCTGAAATAGCCGGCGAATATGTAAAAAAAGGCAGACAAGTTTGTATTGATGGAAAATTAGTTTCTAACAAATGGACAGGACAGGACGGCGAACAAAAAGAACGTTTTGTAATACGTGCAAATACTTTAAGGCTTTTGGGCAGTAAAAACGAAAATTAACGGTTTTTTAATATGAATACTTCTAATTATATAGCAGTTATTGCAGATGATTTGACAGGTGCTAATGATACTTCTTTGCAATTCTTTTTAAAAGGCTGTAAAACGCAGGTTGCTTTTGGTGAAGATATTTCTATTGATGAAAATCTTAAAACCGAAGTATTTGCAATGTCAACAGAATCAAGAAATTTAAGCAGTGAAGAAGCACATAAAAAAGTCCAATTTGCTACTGAAAATATTTTAAAAAAATACAATTTTGAATTTATATATAAAAAAATTGATTCTGTTTTAAGAGGCAATATAGCAATTGAAGTTCTTACAATATTGAATTCTCTTGAATGGGATGCTGCGGTTATATTTCCTGCTTTTCCAAATGAAGGAAGAACTACTATAGGAGGTTATCAGCTTGTTAAAGGAATTCCGCTTCAAAGAACTGAGGTATCCAGAGACCCGTCATGTCCTATTACGGAATCGAATGTTGTAAATATATTAAAACATCAATTGCCGGAACAAATGGCTGAAATTGTAGATATAATCAGTCTTGATACTGTTATGAAAGGTGCAGGACCTATCCTTACAAAGTTAAATGATTTGATTGCAAAGGGCAAAAAGCTTATTGTGGCAGATGCTGTTTCTACAACTGATTTAGAACAAATTGCTCTTGCCGTTACAAAAAGCAATTATAATATCTTGCCATGCGGTTCTGCGGGTGCCGCTCAAGCTCTTAGTAATATTTGGCAGCCTTGTAGTGAAGAAAACAATTTTGTTGAACCAAGTTTACCGGATTTGCCTAAACTTGTTGTTTCAGGCAGCGCAACTGATTTAACAGCGGCTCAAATTAAAAGACTTAAAGAGTATGATGATATTGAAAATACTTATTTTATTGCAATAAAACCCGAAAATATATTTTCTGACGACACAGAGGAAGTTGCGCAAAGAATTATTAATAATCTGGTAAAAAATAATATTGTGGTTATTTATTCTTCTGAAATTATGGAAAATTCTGAAGAATTATCTTCATTATTGATAGAAAATGAAATCACAAAAGATTCTTTTATTTCAAAAATCTGCGATTATCTTTCTGCCGTTACAAGAAATGTACTTGCAAAAACTTCAACAATATTAATCACGGTAGGAGGAGAAACCTCATATAAATGTTTAAGAGCCATAGGAAGTAAAAATCTGCAGATTATTGATACGGTTGCGCCTGCTATTCCTTTGGGAATTAATCATAAAGGTCAGCTTATTGTTACAAAATCAGGTAATTTAGGCAGCCAAAATACTTTAATAGATATTATAAAATATTTTGAACAGGATATATAATGACAAAAACAATAGTTACATTAGGCGATCCTAACGGTATTTCTCCCGAAATAACAATAAAAGCTTTAAATTTTTTGGATTTGCCTCAAGATAAAATTGTTCTTATTGCAAATAAAGACATTATAAGTTTTTATGAAAACAAATTAAAAATATCTTTAAAGAATAATTATGACATTATTGAAATTCCATATAAAAAAGAAGAAATACTCCCCGGCAAAGAAACAAAAGAAGCAGGAGAATTTGCATATCAAGCATTGATAAAAGCTTGTGAAACAGCTGTTAATACCGGTATACATTCAATTGTTACGGCACCTTTATCTAAAAATGCAATGAAAATGGCAGGACATAATTACTCGGGGCAAACAGAAATATTAGAAAAATATCTTGCTCATTCAAATCAAAAGGCGGAAATGTTATTTGTTTGTAATAAATTCAATGTCCTTTTATTAACAAGACACATTGCAGTTAAAGATATTGCTTCAAAAATAAAAAAAGATATTATCATTAGTAAAGCAGAACGTTTAACGGAAGCTTTGAAATTGATTTTTAAAACAGAAAATCCGTCGATTGCAATTTGTGCATTAAATCCGCATGCAGGAGAAAACGGAATGTTCGGAAATGAAGAGATTAATGAAATCATCCCTGCAATAAAAGAACTTCAATCCAAAGGGATTAATATTAAAGGTCCATTCCCTTCTGATACACTGTTTTCCGATTGTTATTCAGATAGAAGTAAATATGACTGCTGCATTGCAATGTATCATGACCAAGGTCTTATACCGATTAAGCTTCTTGAGCGGAATAATTGCGTAAATACAACAATAGGTCTTGATATATTAAGAACTTCACCCGCTCACGGAACGGCATTTGATATAGCAGGAAAGAATATTGCTAATCCCTCAAGTATGATTAGTGCAATAAAACTTGCTGTAAATTATGAATAAAAAAAAGCTCTTTCTTGTTAGGAAAAGAGCGTTAACTAGGTTAGTTTTGGTAGATAGTTGTTCAGTTTAGACTTTTATGAGTCTTACATTTTCTTTAATGCCCCTGAAAAAAATTATGTGCCCATTTTAAATGATAATTTTACAAAACTTTACAAATTTGACATTTTTTTTGGAATAGTTTTCGGACCAAGAATAATTATTTTTAGTCCGAAAATTAATCTAATATTACATTATGACAGCGGCTCATCGCAGTTATAAAACTCAAATTAAATTAAAGTTTTTAAAATAAATGCCGATATATTTTTTACAAATAGAGTAAAAGAAAGGTGAAAAAATGTATTATAATTCAGTTTGGCCGGGTGCCTACAGTTTTAAAGGCGAAATAAAATTATTTACGGAATGGTTTAAAAATCAATTGGAAATAATTTTAAATAAAATTGAAGAAACTGAAAAAAAATTAGCAGAATAATTAAATTGTTGATTGCATAATTCCTATGATGATATACTAGCTTAAGTAAAACTAGTATATGGATTTTTGCCTTGATATCACAAATTTTAACAGCCAGTATAATTGGACTTGATGTATATAAGATTCTCGTTGAAGTTGATATTAATAATTCACTGCCGTCAATATCAATAGTCGGGCTGCCTGATACGGCTATAAGTGAAGCAAAAGAAAGAATTCGTTCGGCTATTAAAAATTCAGGATTTGAATTTCCTAATAAAAAAGTAGTGGTAAATCTAGCACCTGCTGATATAAAAAAAGAAGGCAGCAATTACGATTTGCCTATAGCTGTCGGCATTTTGGCAAAAAATAATATTATTGAAACCCACAATTTCAATAATACCGCATTTATAGGTGAACTGTCATTAGATGGTTCTCTGCGAAGTATATCAGGTGTCCTGCCTATAGCGGCCGGGTTAAAAGAGCAGGGAATAACTACACTTATAGTTCCTTTTGATAATGCAAAGGAAGCTGCTATTGTAACTGGAATTAAAGTTATCGGAGCTAAAAATCTTGTCGAAATTGTTAATCATTTTAATACCCAATCACCCGGGCATAAAGCATTAGAGCCGATTATTTCAGATATAAATGAATACATGAAATCAAACAAAACAAATGATAACGGGTTTGACTTTAAAGATGTCAAAGGACAGTTAAAAGCAAAAAAAGCCATGGAAATTGCAGCGGCAGGCGGTCATAATTTATTAATGTCAGGCTCTCCGGGGTCCGGAAAAACTCTTTTAGCAAAATGTTTTGCATCTATTCTTCCGCCTTTAACATTTGAAGAGTCTATTGAACTTACCAAAATATACAGCATAAGCTCTTTAGTTGACCCTAAAAATCCTTTAATTGTTACAAGACCTTTTAGAAGTGTTCATCATACTGCATCCGCAATAGGTATTATCGGAGGCGGTTCAATACCAAAACCCGGTGAAATAACTCTCGCTCACAGAGGTGTTTTATTTTTAGATGAATTTGTTGAATTTCCCCGTGCTGTGCTGGAGGTTCTCAGGCAGCCGCTTGAGGACGGAAAAATTGTTATTGCAAGAGCCAAAATGAGATTGGAATTTCCCTCTGATTTTATACTTATAGCCGCAATGAACCCATGTCCGTGCGGATATTTAGGTGACAGCGAGAAAAAATGCACATGCAGCGAATTTCAAATTAAACAATATCGTTCAAAATTATCAGGACCTTTACTTGACAGAATTGATATTGTAATTGATGTTCCTCGTCTAAACCTTAACGAACTTATGGATAAAGCAGAACAACCCGCCGAAACTTCGGCGCAAATCAGAGAAAGAGTTATTAAAGCAAGAAATATTCAGCTCGAGAGATATAAATCATTAGGAATATATACTAATTCCGAATTAACACCCAAATTAATAAAGAAATTTTGTGTGCTTGATGAAGAAAGCAAAGATTTAATAAGAAGTGCAGTTCAACGCTTTAACTTATCAGCCCGTGCTTATGACAGACTTTTAAAACTTTCAAGAACAATTGCTGATTTAGATTCTAGTAAAAACATTCAATCTAAACACATTGCGCAAGCTATTCAATATCGTTCTATTACATAATTAAATTTAGTCTCAACCCGTTTCAAGCAGCTAAAACTGCAAAATAACATACTCAATCCGGTGGAGATGTTGCCGCCTGCCGTTTGGGATTCCCATATACTCCATTGCGGTGCCGTATGCTTATGCACTCTATTACTCAGGTCTTACCCTTGCATAAAAACCCCGTTCCTTACAGCCGTCAAAATGTGACACTAAATTAGATATTGACAATACGAAAGATTAACTAAAATATAAAATCAGATATTTTAACAAAGATAAAATGGATGATTGATGTTATGCGTATAGTGAAGAAATTATTGAGTTATAGCAATTATTACAGTCAAAATCCCCACCCCCTTAAAAATTAGACTTTTTAATTTTTATCAGTAAGAAATCTTATCAATTTTTTG
>JAJQHF010000280.1 GCA_021199975.1 Candidatus Gastranaerophilales bacterium | reverse complement strand
ACACTAGATTATATAAAATGTCTTATCCAAATATATATTGATGAAAGCGTTAATGAAATAAATACAACGCAGACACCATATTTCATAAATTTTAAAAATTGAATCGGATGACCGTTTTTCGCTGCATTTTCGGAAACAATAACATTTGCAGCTGCACCGATAATCGTTAAGTTGCCGCCTAAACAAGCACCTAACGACAAACACCACCACATTGGCAGTACAAATTCTCTTCCCTTCTCAAGCTCGATGGCATGTATCATAGGCGCCATGGTCGCTGTGAAAGGAATATTATCAATAATTCCGGATAATATACCTGATGCCCACAAAATTACAAACGAAGCAATTTTCTGTGAACCTGCAGTTACATTGAGCAGCCAATCTGCCATTAATTGTATTCCGCCTGCCGCTTCAAATGCTCCTATAATAATGAACAATCCGATAAAAAAGAAAATAGTATTCCATTCAACATCTTTAAATGTTTCTTCGGGATTTTCAAATAAAAGCAGTATGCTTGCACCTAAAAAAGCTATAATTGATGTCGATATATGAGTAATATCATGAGTTATAAATCCTAATATAACAAGCCCCAATACAATCATACTTCTTTTTAAAAGTTTAAAATCTGTAATGGTCTTGGAATTATCAATAAGTGCAATACCTGCCATTTTTTCTTCTGTTGTCTTTAAATCTTTCTTAAAACATAAGTATAAAAATGCCAGTACCGCAATCATTATTATTAAGCAAATAAACGTTAATTCAAATAAGAAATCCGTAAAAGATAAACCAGCGGCACTTCCTATTATTATATTCGGAGGATCTCCTATTAATGTGGTGGTACCGCCTATATTAGATGCAAAGATTTCGGAAATTAAAAGCGGAATAGGGTTTAAATCTAATTGCTTAGCTACAACAAATGTTATTGGCATAATTAATATAACAGTCGTTACATTATCTAAGAACGCTGAAACAATTGCAGTAAAAAATGATAAAACAATAAGAACAAATAACGGCTTACCTTTTGTCATTTTCAATAATTCAATTGCTATCCATTTAAATACACCGCACCTTGTCGTTATATTGACGATAATCATCATTGAAACAAGCAGAAATATAACGTTAAAATCTACAAAATTAATAAAATATAACTCATTCAAACCTGTTCCTAACGTCTTATCCTGGCTTACTAAACCTGAAAATATCACAACTGCAGCACCTACAAGGGCGATTGTAACTTTTGGAATTTTCTCAAGTGCAATAAATATATAAGCAAGTATAAGAATTGCAGCTGAAATTACTATTGCATGACTCTGCATAAATGCGTAAAAATGTTCCATTTGACTACCTCTTCTAATATAAATATTATTTTTATTTTATCAAAAACAAAGAATATGTTATTTAATATTTAATTAAAAAATTACTCTATTCTTATATTTTGTTTCAAAAAAGCTTCAATAAAGCCGTCAATATTTCCGTCCATAACAGAATCCACATTGCCGATTTCAAAATTTGTACGGTGGTCTTTTACCATTTTATAAGGATGAAAAACATAAGAGCGAATTTGAGAACCAAAATTTATATCAACATTCTGCCCTTTTAATTTCATCAATTTCTCTTCATGTTCAGCTTGTTTAATAGCAAGAAGTTTTGATGCTAAAATCTGCATTGCCGTTTCTTTATTTTGAAGCTGTGAACGTTGCTGCTGACATCTTACAACAATTCCCGTAGGTTTATGCAAAATTCGGACTGCCGTTTCAACTTTATTTACATTTTGACCGCCTGCACCGCCCGAGCGCATTGTGTCAACAACAATATCTTCCTGTGAAATTTCAATTTTTTTACTAAAATCTTCAATAACAGGGCTTATCTCAAGACTTGCAAAGCTTGTCTGCCTTTTTCCGTTTGCATTAAAAGGAGAAATCCTCACAAGTCTGTGAACTCCTTTTTCCGCTTTTGCCATACCGTAGGCATATTTACCGCATATTTTTATTGTTGCTGATTTTATACCAGCTTCTTCACCATCCGAATGTTCAATTAAATCAACCTTCCAATGTTTTGATTCAGCCCATCTTGTGTACATTCTTAAGAGCATTTGCGCCCAATCCTGTGCATCTGTTCCGCCGGCGCCTGCATTTATGGTAATTATTGCATCTGATTTATCATATTCTCCGCTTAAAGTTGACTCTATTTCCCATACTTCAAGCTCTGATTTTAATTTTTTTATTGTTTTATCAACTTCGGCAAGAACAGTTTCATCTTTTGTTTCTTCATAAAGCTCAAAAAGAGTTTCTATATCACTGATAAGATTTTTCCAATTTGTTATTTTTTCCAAATTGTCTTTATCTTCTTTAATTTCTTGCGCAATTTTAGAAGAAAGTTCCGGATTTGACCATACATTACTTTCTTGCAGTTTTTCTTCATTTATTTTGATAGATGATTTAAGCGATTCAATATCAAAAACTTTCAATGCTTTTTCAAACATTGTTTTAACGGGTGTATAACTTTGCTTAATCTCTACATAAATCAAATTTATTAACCTTTTTTCTTATCTGTTGCGAACTCCGAATCCAATCGTAAGAAAACCGGTTTTATTTTATCCTTCTCCGTAATTTTTCCGTTCTTTAAACCGCCCCAATACAAATTAGTATATTTGAAATCAGCTTTTTCATTTAATTGGGTCAAAATGTTTTCTGCTATATTAGGACAATATGGATAAATCATAATTGCAATATGACGCATAGCTTCAAGCACATTATATAAAACTCTTCCGCATTCAAGCATTTTACCTTCTTTTGCCAAAGTCCAAGGAGCACTATCCGTAACATATTTGTTAATATTATCGGCAAAAGAAACAATTAAATTGGCAGCTTCCGCAACTTCAAAGCGATTAAAACACTCTATAACCTGAGTTTTTGTATTTGAAGCAAGAATTGCGGCTTTAGAATTTTCATCTGATATAAAATCAGATTTTAACTCGCCGTCAAAATATTTAACAAGCATATTTAGCGTTCTGTTAAGCAAATTCCCGATATTATTAGCTAAATCCGCATTAACTTTTTCTTTAAAATCTTCATCCGAATAGTTGCCATCTTTTCCCGATAAAGCCGCAGAAGCCATATAGTACCTGAAGGCATCAGGTTTCTCCAAATTGAAGGCGGTTAAAACGTCATGAGGCGCAATTACATTACCTAGTGATTTACTCATTTTTGATTGGTCAATTGTAATCCAACCATGTGCGAATATGGATTTCGGAAGCGGCAGACCTAAGGACATTAATATTGCAATCCAATAAATTGAATGAAATTTAATTATATCTTTCCCTATTACATGGACATCGGCAGGCCATAACTCTTTAAATTGTTCCGACGGTTCCTCAGAATCATATCCGATAGCGGTTATATAGTTTGAAAGTGCATCTATCCATACATAAATTGTCTGCGTGTCATCATTTGGAACTTCAATCCCCCATTGCACCGAGGATTTTGTCCTTGATACAGATATATCTTCAATGTTTTCAAGCTGATTTAAAATTTCATTAACCCTGATTGAAGGTTTTATAAAATCAGGGTGAGATTTTATATATTCAGCAATTTTGTCTTTGTATTTTGTAAGTTTAAAAAAATAATTTTCTTCCGTTATTTCTTCCGGTTTTTTCAAATGGTCGGGACATAATCCGTCTTGTGTCAAATCCTTAGCATTTAAAAATGATTCACATCCCGCACAATACAAACCCGTATAAGAGTGCTTATATATATCACCGTTTTCAAGAAGTTTTTTAAATATTTTTTTAACTGTTTTTTTATGTTTTTCATCCGTTGTTCTTATTATTTGGTCATAACTGATTTCAAGTTCTTTCCATGCTTTTTCAAAACCGGAAAAATTTTCATCACAAAGCTCAATTGGAGAAATTCCTTTTGCTGCTGCTGTTTTCTGTATTTTTACACCGTGTTCGTCAGTACCTGTAAGCATATATGCCTTATCTGTCAGTTGTCTTTTATGCCTGATAATAACATCAGAGAGAATTTTCTCGTATGCGTGACCTATATGAGGCTTACCGTTTACATAATCAATAGCCGTTGTTAAATAAAATTTTTCCTGCATAATTAATACACCTTTAAACAAGTATGATAAAATTAATTTAACACAAAGGTATTTTATAAAAAAGGGCTAAATATGACAGAGAGATTAAATAACAGGAAAAATAACGAGCTGAGAGAAATAAGGATAATAAAAGATTATACGAATCATGCTTTAGGCTCTGTTTTAATACAATTTGGAGATACAAAAGTTATTGTAACCGCATCAATAGAAGACGGAAAACCAAGGTGGATGGAAAAAACAGACCCAAGAGGCTGGGTAAGCGCAGAATATTCATTGCTTCCCTCCGCAACGCATACAAGATGCCAAAGAGAAAGAACAAAAATATCAGGAAGGACACAGGAAATTCAAAGATTAATAGGCAGAAGCCTGCGTTCCTGCGTTAATTTAGAAAAACTCGGTGACAGGACAGTTACAATAGATGCCGATGTTATTCAGGCTGACGGTGGTACAAGATGTGCCTCTATCTGCGGTGGTTTTGCCGCTATGAATATTGCCTTTAATAAACTTGTAAATCAAGGTATTTTAGAAGAAAATCCGATTATAGAACCTATTGCTGCTGTATCTGTGGGAATAATTGGCGGAGAAATAAAACTTGATTTGAATTATGAGGAGGATTCTCACGCACAAGTTGACAGTAATATCGTTATGACAAAATCGGGCAAAATAATTGAATTTCAAACTACAGCTGAAGGAGCTCCTTTTGATAAAAAGCAGCTTGATGAAATATATTCGCTTGCAGATAATGCTATAAAAAATATCATTAAACTTTATTAAAAGAAATTATTATACACAAAAAAAAGGACGGGTTAAACC
>JAJQHF010000206.1 GCA_021199975.1 Candidatus Gastranaerophilales bacterium | reverse complement strand
AACTAATATCAATAAACTGATTAACAAAATCATGATTATTGAACTTGAAAACATATGAAAAAAACTCATTTTATTATTCTCTTTTATCTAATATAATTTGTATTATATGATAAAGTTTTTTGAAAAACTACTAAACTTAATTTATATACAGCCTTGCTATTTTTGCGGTTCAAAAAAGGAGGACGGTATAATCTGCCCTCATTGTTACCGTAAAATTCATTTTATGCCGCCTGCTGTATTAAAAGAGCAGTTTGACAGTAAAATATATGCTTGCTGTCTGTATGATGAAATTACAAAAAAATTAATTAAAGACTTAAAATATCATAATAAAAAAATTCTTGCTTCACTCCAAGCAAAAATAATGTATGAATACTGGCAGCAGCTGGATATAAAAGGGGAATTTATTATTCTTCCCGTACCTATTCACAAAAACAGGCTTAAAGAACGTAAATATAACCACATGGATATAACCGCAGATGAATTATCCAGGCTTACAAATTTTGAAGTTAACAAAAATTTCTTATTAAGAATTAAAGATACCGAAAAACAGTTTAAACTCCATAAAAAAGAAAGAATAAAAAATATAAAAAATGCTTTTGATATAAATAAAGACATAAATATAAAAAAAGATACAAAACTATTAATAATTGATGATATAACCTCAACAGGAATAACCCTTGAAGAAATCATAAAATTGTTAAAAAGAAACGGATATAATAATATTACGGCTTTAACAACGGCAACGCCTGATATATGGAATTAGTTTATTATTCCCCCTGTCAGCTTGTATTTTTTAAATTTTTATGATATCTATTTTTCAGTTACAATCGGGAGTTTTAATTATGAGCAAACAAATTATTCTTTTAATCATACTGTCAGCCGCTTTGCTTTTGTGCATAGGTTATATTATATATAGTCTTACAAAAACCGAAGCATTAAAACAAACAGCGGTATTAGAAAATATCTTATCAAGAAAATCAGTACGTCACTTTATAAAAGATAAAGAGATTTCGCAAGAACAAATTGATAAAATATTAAGAGCCGGCATGGCAGCACCCTCCGCCCGAAATATGCAGCCGTGGGAGTTTATTGTTATAACTGATAAGTCAGTATTACAATCAATTGCGAATAAAATTCCCAGCGGAAAAATGCTGACTGATGCATCTTTGGGTATAGTAGTTGCAGGAAAAACAGACGTGCAAAATGAATTTTGGGATCAAGATACTTCCGCCGCAACCGAAAATATGTTACTTGCAATTGAAGCAATGAAATTAGGTGCTGTTTGGATAGGTATTTATCCGAAACAAGAAAGAATGTCTGTTATTGTTGAAGAAATATCGCTTCCTGAAAATGTTATTCCTCTTAATGTAATAGCAATAGGGTATCCGACAGGCGAAGATTTACCAAAAGACAAATGGAAAAGCGAAAAAATTCATTATAATAAGTATTAAAAATTAATATTTATTTAAAATTGTTATACATGCGTGATATACTTTCTAAAAAAGGAGATATTATGACAACTTATGTAAAGGCAAGTCATCTTTTAGTTCAAACAGAAGAAGAAGCATTAAAAATACAAGAAGAAATAAATAAAGGTAAGGATTTTGCACAGGCTGCAAAAGAGGTTTCGCTTTGTCCTTCCGGTCAAAACGGCGGAGATTTAGGCTATTTTTCAAAAGGACAAATGGTTAAAGAGTTTGAAGATGCCGCTTTTTCTATGGAAGTAGGTCAATTGTCTAATCCTATTAAAACTCAATTCGGTTATCATTTAATATATTTAACAGATAAAAAAGACTAATGGATACAAAATTAACGGAATATTTAAAAGATTACCTGTCACAAAATGATATTGACGGGCTGATTATTAATTCAACAAATGAATTTCTTGTTGAATATAATATTCTTGAGCTAAATTCAAGATATTATGTAACGGATTTTACCGGTTCAACGGGCGATGTTCTTTTTACGGAAGATAAAATCTATTTGTTTGTTGATACAAGATACCACGAACAAGCTGATAATCAGGTTAATCATGATTTTGTAGAGGTTGTAAAAATGCCGCTCTATAAGTCATATTTAACCGCATTAGATGAAAAAATACCTTCTTATTTTAAACTTGGTATTATTTCATCAAAAACCTCAAAAAAGTTTTATGAAAATTTAACAAAAAAACTGCAGATAAAAAATTCTTCGATAAAATTATTAAGTTCTGACCCTGTTGCAGAATTTAAAAAAGAGGAAATAAAAAACATTAAATACAATGTTTTTAGTGTAAGTAACGAAATTACAGGCATGAGCGCTGATGAAAAATTCCAAAAAATAAAAACTTGCGCAGGGGATAAGTTTAATATTCTTGTAACTTCACTTGAAGATATTGCATATATTACAAACCTTCGTTCTTATGATTTTGATTATAATGCTACATTTCCTGCAAAAGCAATAATTAACGAAAACGGAGTAAAAATATTTTCAGAATGTAATCTGCCTTTTATCGGGAACTTTTTTAAAATCTATAAGTTAAGTGAGTTTGACATAAATTTAAAAAATATAGAAAAAAGTGAATTATATATAGATGAAGAAAAGATTACCATTGCGGACTATAAACTTATAAATCAATCAAATAATATTTTGCAAAGCTATCTAAAACTTTTTAAAACCGTAAAAAACGAAAATGAAATTGCTCATTTAAAAGAATGTTTTAAAAAATCCGATGAAGCATTAAAGGTTGTTTATAATATGCTTAATTCAGATAAAATATACTCTGAATATGATTATTATGAAGCACTTATAAATGCAATGAAAGATAAAGGAGCATTGTCATTAAGTTTTAATCCTATTGTGGCGGCAGGCAGTAATAGTGCAATAGTTCATTATACCTCTCCTTCAAAAGAAAAATTAGTAAATGAAGGTGATTTTTTGCTTGTGGACTTTGGCGGTTATTATGAAGGAGGATTGGCAACAGATACAACAAGAACCTTTGTTAAAGGAACACCTTCAAGTGAGCAAAAGACAGCTTATACAACAGTATTAAAGGCATTTTTAAACGCTTATTTCAATGAATACAATAAGAAATCCGCATATTTTAACATTGATAAAATAGCAAGAGAAACAATAGAAAAATCCATTACCGGTGATTATCCATTTTTGCATGGAACAGGGCATGGCGTTGGTATTTCAGTTCACGAAAATCCGCCGATTGTATCTTCTTCTGATGCAGGAAAAACAAAAATTATTGAGAATACTGTTTTTTCAATAGAACCCGGTGTTTATAAAGAAGGCTGGGGCGGTATTAGGCTTGAAAATACAGTATATGCGGCCGTTGAAGAAGATAAAATAGTAATGCATTCATTCTCTCATTTTCCTTTTGAGATTAAGTTGGTTGATCTTTCGCAGATGAATGATTACGAAAAGTATTACTATATGAAATGGCAGGCAGGAGCATGTATTTAAAAAATCCTGTTTCTAAAAATAAATTAAAAGAAATTGTTAAACTTCACACAAAAAAATATAGAGATAAATCAGATTTATTTATTGCAGAAGGATTTAAACCCCTTGAAGAGATAATTGCAAATAATGTTGAAATAATTGATATATTTGCATTGAAAGGTGCAGATATATCAGGCATAAAAATACCTGTAACAATAATTGATGAAACTGTTATGGAAAAAATTTCAACGACAAATTCTGTATGTGAAATATTAACTGTTGCTAAAAAAAGAAAATATGCTCCTGATATTTTATACAATTTGAACAGAATTATTCTTATTGACTCAATAAGTGATCCCGGAAATTTAGGAACAATAATAAGAAGCGCATCAGCTTTTAATATTGACGGCATAATTTTATATAATAACTGTGTTGATTTATATTCAACAAAAGTAATTCGTTCTGCAGCCGGTAATTTATTTAAAACCCCGATTTTTTATATAAAAAATATACAGGAATTGCAAAGATATACACAAAATCATAAGATAATAGCTGCATCTCTTAAGGAAGAAAATAATATTTCATTTGAAAAATGCGCAAATTTGGATAAATACATTATTATGTTTGGCTCGGAGGCTAAAGGATTAAGCAGCGGACTAACTAATATAGCAGAAAATAATATAAAAATAGAAATGAAAAAAAATGTTGAATCACTAAATCTTTCAGTAAGTGTTTCAATAATTCTTTACGAATTATGCCAAAAGTGCATAGACTGAATTAAATATTTTTTTAAATTCAGAGTTTGCGGAAAAATTAAAATTTTTCTCGCAAACTCCGGGGAACGGTTTCAATGCAGATTGTGTGTTATCCCGCACACAATCTGCATCTCACACACCTTGGGTCTGGTTTGAAAAATCTCAAAAAATTGTCATTTTTTTGATTTTTCCGCACCCTCTCATTGTAAAGATATATAAATTATATATCTATATTTACTAAAGTTTTTTCTTAAAATGCCGATATCAAAAAAAGTATGTATCAGGAGAAAAAAATGAAGAATTGTGTTCTTTTTACCGAAAATGCAGAATTAAATGCGGAAATGAAAAAACTGTTAGAAAATATTGAAAATATCAAAACCGATATTGATATATATAGTATAATAGTTGAAGAAAATATTTTAAACTAGGTTTATTCAATTAACATTGGTACAGCAGTTAAATAAAGTTCCGTATAATATTTTGTATTATCACGATGCCGGAATATGGAGTTTTTAAACTTCTATTATTAATTTTGTTAAAGTTGATTGTTTATATAATCTTATGAACGGGAATATCATATTTAAAAGTAAAAGGTATTCCGAAACGAGAAAAATATGAGCACAGAAACAAAATTATCAGATGAAACTATAGAAAAGTTAAAAAAACTATTGGGCGGCTTTAGTCCTTTTGGAAGCAGTCCGGATATTTATTTTATCTGCATTAGTAAAATGTTAAAAACAAAAGTAAACGCTAATTAATTACTAAATAACATTTTTTTGCTATAATCTGATTGG
>JAJQHF010000243.1 GCA_021199975.1 Candidatus Gastranaerophilales bacterium | reverse complement strand
ATAAATCTTTCAAACAAAATGTACTGATTTATAACTATAGTACTACTGCATAAATGCCAAATTATTCGAATTTCCTTAGAAGAACAATACTTTGTGCGGCAATAGATTTTTTTTCGCCTACAGAATCCTGTTCTTCCATTGTTTTTGCTTTTATCGAAATTAAATTTTTATCTGTATTTAATATTTTTGCAAGTTTTTCGGTCATTAAAGGAATATAAGGTTTCATTTTAGGTTCTTGAGCAAATATTGTATTATCAATATTATTAATTTTATAACCCTTTTCCGTTATTAATTTATACGTTTTTTCAAGAAGAACAGAACTGTCGATATTTTTATATTCGGGTGAATTATCGGGAAAATGAGTTCCGATATCTCCCAAAGCCAATGCACCAAAAAGAGAATCAATAATCGAATGTATTAAAACATCAGCATCAGAATGCCCCAAGAGTCCTTTTTTATAAGGGATTTTAACGCCGCCTATAATTAAATCTCTGCCTTCAACAAGTTTATGAATATCAAAACCCTGCCCGATTCTATACATATTATTTGCCCCATACAAATTTATTTACAGCTTTTACAAAACCGTCATTATCAACGGTATCGGTAATATAATTTGCTTTTTGTTTTATTTCGGAGGTACCGTTTCCCATGGCGACTCCCACACCTGCTGTTTCAACCATTTCTATATCATTATTTTGGTCGCCGATTGCCATTACTTCTTCTTCGCTTAAACCGTAATAATCCGCTAAAAATTTTAAGGCATTACCTTTTGTTGCCTGTTTATTTGCTATTTCACAAAAATAATCAAACGATTTTACAACATATATTTCAGGGTATTTATTTTGGAGTTCTTTTATTAAATTATCAATAAAATTTCTATCATACTTTATTGCAAGCAATTTATTAAGCTTTGAAAAATCCAGTTCGTTAAATGACTCCACTTTAAAATAATCAATTCCTTTATCGCCTATGTAATCTTTAATATATTGATTATCATCTTCAACATACAATTTATCTTCAACATAAACATTTAAATGAATATTTCTTTTTCTGAAATCCTTAATTATTTCTCTTGCAATATCAGCATTAAGATATTTTACATTAAGAATTTCGCCTTCATAGGAATTAACAAGACCGCCCTGATAGCAAATTAAAGGACATTTAATACCGATTTTATCCGCAACCGTTTTTGCGCTTGCATAAGTTCGCCCCGTTGCAATTGCAACATGTATACCGTTATCTTTCAATTTTCGGATACAGGTTTTTACATTTTCTGTTATTCCTGTTTTAGGCGAATATATTGTGCCGTCAATATCAGTTACAACCATTTTTATCATAGCTTATAAGCCCTCATAAGTGCTGAAATTGTTTTTGAATCATTTATTTTGCCTGTTTTTACCATGTTAAATACTTCTTGTTTTTCTATTGCACAGTAGTTTAAAATTTCGCCTTCATCAAGATGTTGTCCTTTAAATGTTAAATCAGAAGCTT
The DNA here is from genome assembly GCA_021199975.1 of Candidatus Gastranaerophilales bacterium. GTDB lineage: Bacteria > Cyanobacteriota > Vampirovibrionia > Gastranaerophilales > Gastranaerophilaceae > Avigastranaerophilus. The sequence goes on along the minus strand of JAJQHF010000243.1, from coordinate 3,496 downwards.
TAAAAAGATACAATTTTTCATTGCAAAATCCGGGGCTTGTCCAAATAAATCCTAAAGATTCCCAATTCTTTGCATTATGCCCTGTTTCCTCCTCAAGTTCCCTTTTTGCGGCAGATAAAACATCTTCATTTCCTTTATCCAATTTCCCTGCGGGAAGTTCATAAAGCACCTCTTGAGCCGGATACCTGTATTGCTGTACCATTAAAATTTTACCGTCTTTTTCCGCCGCAATAACAACACCGCCATTATGATGAACAACTTCTCTGACAGTTTTATACCCGTCAGATAATTCCACATCATCACGGGTTATTTTAAAAACTCTACCTGCATATATTTCAGTTGTATTAAGTGTTTTTTCAAATAATTCATTCATAAGAAAATTATACAAGAGTTGTAAATAAAAAACATCATTTATATTATAATTTATTTATGAATGAAAAAAATATAATAGGATTTTGGGGTTATCCCCATCCTGAATTAATTGAAAAATATAAAAAAATGTACCCTTCTGCAATGTGGGTTGATTTTGATATCGATTACGGTTTTACAAAACAAGACATTTTACCCGAGTCATACTGTACAATAATAAAGAATATTATTAATGCAGCATTTTATTATAAAGATAAATTAATTGTAATTCTTGCTCCTATAGGAAAAGATAAATGTGACAGCGGCTTGTTTGCCTATGAAATTTTAAAAGATATGGGATTTAATATTATTTCAACAATTTTTGAAGAAAAATCATATAAAAAAGAAATAAGAATTTCAACATCTGATATACCGCTAAGGCAAAAAGTCGAACTTATAACTAAAGAAATTTATTCTCCTTTATCCGTTGAAACAAAGCAATGTAAAGCAAAATTCGGTTTTTGGGGGGTTCCGCCTAATGATTTATCAATATTAGAACTTTTTCCTGATGAAACTCACTTATACGGCTGGATTAGATGTGTTGAAGCAATGACACCCGCCGATATTGAGCTTGAAATGTATGTCGATAAAGATATACCGACTGTATTTTATTCTCAGTCTTTCTGTTCAAAAGCCCAACCCGCTAAATATCTTGCCGATAAATACAACGGTCTTTTCATCGATATAGATGACACTGTTACAAATTCAACACGTGCTAAAATAGAAGCATTTTTGAGGTTAAGATGAGCGATATAAAAATAGTACTTGATGCAGGAACTACATGGTCTAAAATTATAGAAAAATCTTCATCTGATTTAATGAAAGATTATTCAAATTTTTTTATAAAAGAAGAAAACGATTATAAATATTACATTTTGCCTTCATCAATGCTTAAAGAATTAAATTTTAAATTCGATAAAGCAACGGGACATATGTCATTAAGCATGCTGAAAAACGAGAAAAATTATGAAAATGAGGTAATAGCACTAATACAAGGATTTAAAAACCATATAAAAGAAGATGCAATAATTCTTGATATGGGCAGCCGTGATTCTAAATGGGCAAAATTTGTAAATTCTAAGTTTAAAGATTTAGATTGGAACAGCTCTTGTTCAAGCTCAACAGGCGCAACAATCGAAATGCTTTTAAAATTCTACAATATTGACATAAAGAATTTAAAATCTTCAAATGATAAATATGTGATAACCTGCGGTATTTTCGGACTTGAAAGAATAATGGATGATATTGCAAAAGGTGCTAAAGCAGAATTTGCCGTTTCTAAATTCATTCACGGAATTGCTTTTAATGCTTGGAGCTTTGCTAAAAAACCCGATAAATTATATCTCTCCGGCGGCTTTTGCGAAAATAAATGCTTCGTTGATTCCTTATCCAAATATTGTAAAGTAATTCCAATGGGAAGATTTTTACTTTGCGAGGGATTATTAAATTAAAACTTTTAAGCCAACATAAAAAAGAACAGCAGCATTATAAATATTTCTCCTCCTGTATTTTTTGCTACGCAAAAATAATGGAGTCGAAACATTTATAATGCGCCTGTTCTTTGATATTTATGCAAAGTATTTATCCTGCAGAATAATAAACAGCCGGTAGAAAATTGTTTAATTTAAATAAAAGAAAAGATTTTACTTTTTGTTTGTTTTATATTTTATTTTAATATCTTTTAAATTTATCGTTTTTACCACTTGAACTTATACGATAAATCTTATCTTTCAAAGATATAAAATAAAATGACAAAAAATAAAATCTTCCTTTTGATTAAAATTGTCAAAGGTTTATTTAACTTTTAATTCAATTTGAAGTTTTTCATAACCTGAAACAATCTCATCAAAAATATTACAGAACATAGAAGAAAGATTTATCCTACCATCTTTTGTAATATCTATATAACCCAACTCATCTGCAGATTCAGAAACTTTTAATAATGTTTTTGCAAGTTTTATTTTATCTCCGAGTTCCATTATTAATCTTTTTTGTTTTTTTGTAATTATATCATCTGATATATTGTTATCCGCTAATACTTGTATTGTCATTATGTTTACTCCTTTTCTCTATTAATTATAATATAATTTCTTTATTTTAACTATTAGTTTTTATATTTATAACAATTTTTTATATTTTAAATCTATAGAAATGAATAAAAAAAGAAATTATTATGTTGCTATGTTAGATGGCAAAAAAATAAAAGCTATTTTAGGGGCTAAAGTTAAAGAACTTCGCTCAAATAAAGGACTTACACAAGAACAATTTGCAGAAAATGTTGGATTACAAGCACAAACTATTGCTACGATAGAGACAGGAAGGTCTTTTATTTCTGCTGATGTTTTAGCTGCCTTTTGTAATTATTTTAATGTTGAACCCAAGATTTTTTTATCAAAGAATATTAATTATTTACCTGATGAGGCTGTAAACTATATTAATGAAATAAAAAGAATACTCCCAAGTTTCAGCAATGAAAAATTACGTGAGATTTATAATATTTTACTTGCTATGAATAAATAATCCTTTCAAATTATTTCTTTTTATTCGCTTCTGCAAATTTGCAGAAGTTGTATATAATTTATCAATTATTATAAACAAATGCAATACAAAAATAATAAAACGTTACACTTTACAAAAATACTTGGAAAAACCGCCCAAGAATTACGTATTGCAAAAACTGATAAATCTTTAAATAAACTTGAAGAAGAATATGATATACCACGAGGAAGTTTAAGCAGACTTGAAAAAGGTGAAACTGATTCACAAATTTCTACTATTTGGAAATTTTCAGAAGCATTAAATATAAAATTTTCGGAATTTGCAAAAAAGCTTGAAGAAAATATTGAAGAAAATTTCACATTTGTTGATGAATAAATTCTAATTAAATAGTGCTTATATGGTAGTGGTGATTTATTGATATACATAATACTATTCCAAAATGAAAACTGAAAAAGATATATACATTAAATTAGGTAAAAATATTCGCAAATACAGACTAAAAAAAGGATTATCTCAAGAAAAATTATCAGAACTCCTTGAGGCAAATTCTAAATTTATTGGTCACGTTGAACGTGTTGAAAGATATATA
>JAJQHF010000030.1 GCA_021199975.1 Candidatus Gastranaerophilales bacterium | reverse complement strand
TAAGCGACATCCATAAGGAGACGAAAACGATTAATTTAATTTTACTTGTCATTTGTTTTTTTGATTTAATAAATAATTACTCCATAAGGAGACGAAAACGTTTAATATTTTTTGACATTTATTTTGCCTCCGATTTAATAAATAATTACTCCATAAGGAGACGAAAACTTCATGTTAAACTCATTAATGGTATTGCATCCGATTTAATAAATAATTACTCCATAAGGAGACGAAAACTATTGGTATCATTTTTTCTCATAATGTTATTTTCATTTAATAAATAATTACTCCATAAGGAGACGAAAACTAGGTCATAAACAGATAATTTTTATTGTATTATATATTTAATAAATAATTACTCCATAAGGAGACGAAAACTATTTTACAAGTGTTTGAAAAATATTTTTGAATTTAATAAATAATTACTCCATAAGGAGACGAAAACTATATATTTGCCCATAAGGTTTCTCTCCCATTATTTAATAAATAATTACTCCATAAGGAGACGAAAACCATCATTATCTGTAATCAATGGCTCTAATGCTTCCTATTTAATAAATAATTACTCCATAAGGAGACGAAAACCCCGATAAATGTTTATTTTGTTTTATCTCTTTAAATTTAAAAAATAATTACTCTTATTCGAGAAGAAAAATATCTATTTTTTTTAATAAGTTAATTTAAATGTTATTTAATAAATAATTACTCCATAAGGAGACGAAAACTCTTTTATATAATTCATAGCAGTTTATATATGATTTAATAAATAATTACTCCATAAGGAGACGAAAACATTTGTCGTAAATCTGATTAATTTAATATTCTTGCTATTTAATAAATAATTACTCCATAAGGAGACGAAAACCTTTATCATTCAAGCCTATGGATAAAATTAAATTTGTCATTTAATAAATAATTACTCCATAAGGAGACGAAAACAAATAGTTTAAGAGAGTTATTGTACAGTTTTTCCATTTAATAAATAATTACTCCATAAGGAGACGAAAACCCGTTGATTTTTGTTATTAAGTTTAATTCTTCGGATTTAATAATTAATTACTCCATAAGGAGACGAAAACTAAATAAGCTAACTTATTATTAATTGTTGCAGGTTATTTAATAATTAATTACTCCATAAGGAGACGAAAATGTGAACCATTCCAACTCAATTAAATACTTGTAATAATTTAATAATTAATTACTCCATAAGGAGACGAAAATACTTTTCTTTTTTTCATAACCTAGCTTATTAATAATTTAATAATTAATTACTCCATAAGGAGACGAAAATCCCTTATGCACTACGCATAAATTATTAACACCGATTTAATAATTAATTACTCCATAAGGAGACGAAAACTTTTAAAGATTTCTTTTTAAAAACCTGTACCAGTATTTAATAATTAATTACTCCATAAGGAGATGCAAACTATCTATATCAAAGTTATAGTATTGTGGTGAATACATTTAATAAGTTTATTAATTTCCAATCTTAAAGAACGAATGCTCTTTAGACCCTTGGCTTGTGCCACTTTATTAATATTTATATATTCTTCGCTCATCGTACACACAGATTAACTCTGAAGAACACAAATTGGAATAGTGTTTCCGAGCTTTGTGTCCGTTTTGTATCAATATGAAAATGTTTTTTAATTCAGCTCTTAATTCTTAAAAAATCCTAATAATAATTTACCTAAATTTTTGAAAAATTTTATGTAATTTTGTTTAGTATTTTTATTCAAAATTCTTAAAAATTTTCAAAACGGTCAAGAACGGACATTGCCGAAAATATCAAACTAAATGTCAAACTCGCTCTACAAGCCGAAAGCCAGGCGTGATAACTAAAAAGAACCAACTTTCCGAAATAATCATTCTATCCGTCAGACCGGAAAAAGTCCGAAAAGTCCATTTTGATTGACAGATGAAATGATTATTTTCGACCCCTCAAACGCCCTCACAAAGCCAACTTTCACGAATAATCATTCTATCCGTTTTAACCAAACCACTCGTTAAAATACATTTTGCTTGACACTTAGTTTGATTATTTCCGACCCCTCAAACCCCGATATATAGCTTTTTCCCAAATAATACAACTACCCGCCGTAATCAAAACGGACATAAAAATACAGCATTATTTCAATTTTGAACATAAAAAAACAGGCTGACTGCCTGTAAAAGTGGTGCCACAACTCGGAATCGAACCAAGGACACAGGGATTTTCAGTCCCTTGCTCTACCAACTGAGCTATTGTGGCTTACCTATGTATTAATCATAACAATTAAATACTAATAGTCAACTTATTTTTTTGTGTATTACGAATTGATTTCAATATACTCCGAATAAGACACTATATTTGCATTACTGCCGATGTAATCAATTCCTTTTGCAATACCTTGTTTTGAAAGCTGGCATGTCGTGATAATTGTTTTATTATCAATTTCAGCTTTTTTATAAAAAACGCTTTTTAATAGTATTTTATATAATTCCTTATATTTAAGCATAAAAAAGTTCTCCATTAATGAACAAGAGCCTTTTTTATTTATTGTTTTTATATTTAAAGGAAGATAATACTCTTCTTTTCGTCCCAATGTTCTGTGAACAACAGTATTTGAACATACAGGAAGTTGATAATTATTTAATCTTAATAAATCTTCAAGCCGTAATAATTTTTCACTTATCGAATTATTTTTAAAAGCCTTTTTAAGCGTAGCATAGCATGAATCACATGAACAAATTATATAATCAGCATTGACCGGAATGGATTTTATTATTTTATCTGCGTTAATTTTAAAAGCTTTTAAGTTACCTTCGCTGTAAAAAGGAAGTCCGCAGCAGCACGAATTTATATTTATTATTTGAAATCCAAGCTTCTCCATTATATTAAGAGAAGAATTTTTATCAGACGGATTTATATATTTATTAAAACAGCCTTCAAAATAGACTATTTTTTTGTTGTTTTGTTGAAATTTATGTTTTTTTCGTCTGACTTTTACTTTATAAAGTTTGTCCTTTGAAAATATTTTTTTTATCTTGTGAAGGTGCAGATTAATAAAATACGAAACAGAAAACGGAATAATTCCGTATTTGTAATTAAATTTATATTTAATTTGTGTAAAAACAGCCTCCGCATCAATTGAACTCGGACAAAAATTTTTACATTCATTACAATTTAAACAAATATCAATATCTTTAATAAATTTAGAGCTTAAATTTTTTCTGTTATTAAAAAAATTATTTAATACATTATATCTTCCTCTTGAAAGATACATTTCATTTTTTGTAGCAAGGTAAAGAGGGCATACGGATTGACACAACCCGCATTTTGAACATTTATATACTTCCTCTTTTATTAAACTTAAGTTATCATCATTCATAGTTAAATTATCTTATAAAATAAAAGCTCGTACAATTGCAATTTTATTTTAATTATATGATAATTAAAAGTTATGGCACTAAAAAATTTGATAAAAAATAAAAAAAATATTTTATATATTATAATTTTCTCCGTTATTGTTATTGCTTGTTTATGGGCTTTTATTTCAGCAGGAATGATAACAAAATCATTTAAAACCAAAATTATAGATCAAACATATAAAAACAAAGAGGCTAATATAGAAAGTGTTCTTGTTACAGAAACAAAAGACGGACAAAAATTATGGGAATTATACGCAGATACAGGCATGTATACGGATATTGATAATATAGTTTTACTGGAAAATTTGTTAGGAAACTTTTACGATGAGAAAAATGAAGTAAAAGCAAGTTTTAAAGCAGATAAAGGCACCTATAATGCAACCTCAAAGCAAATAATATTATATGATAATGTGGTTTTGGTTTATTATGACGGAACAAATATAAATGCAGAAAGAATAATATATTCCGGCAAAGATAAAGATATATTAGCACAAGGCAATGTAAGAATAGAAAAACCTAATGAAGCCGTTGTTATAGGGAACAATGCAATATTAAAAGGTGATTATTCGGATTTCCATATAGAAGGAAGAACAAAAACTCAGTTTTATATGTAAAAAGACAGGCAGGATATGAATAGAAAAATTTTAAATTTGATACTAACAATAATCTTTATAACATCGGGGATTTCCTATGCTTCAACACTTACAGTTGAATCAGACAAACAAGAATTTAAAGACAGCGAAAGAAAAATATATTTAGAAGGCGATGTAAAAGTAAAAAAAGATGACATAAATGTTTTAAGTCCGCATGCCGTTGTTGAAATAGACCCTAAAAATAATAAAGTTAATAAAGTTGAATTCAAAGATAATGCCTATTCATACCAAATGCAAGGCGGAAAGAAACACGAAATAAAAGCCCAAATATTAGAAATGTCATTGTTGAATAACAATTTTTCAGCACAAGGAAATACACTTTCTTCTATTACTGAAAACGGCAAACCTACTGTTATTGTTACGGCTGACAGACAAGAATACAATAAAACAACTAATATGATGAAAGCCTTCGGGAATGTTAATATTTTATATAAAGATGTTGAAACTTATTCATCGCAAGCTTTCGTAACATTAAATAACAATAATGATGTAAAGAAGATTGATTTAATAGGCACGGCAAAACTTCATCAGGGAAACAGTAAGATAAATGCTAATAAACTAACTTATGACAACATTAAAGAGGTAGCCGTTGCATTAGGAAATGTTTACAGTGATATAACTACCGAGGATAACAAAAGAATTGAAGTATGGTCTGATTATCAATCATATGACAAAAAATCAAATGTTGTCAGTGCTTCGGGATACGCAAAAATAAAATATGAAGATTATTTGGCAACCGGACCAAAAGTAAATGTTTATGCGGATAAAACAACAAAAAAACTTAATGAAGCTGTATTTTTAGGACGTTCTAAAATAGAAACAAAAGGAAGAACTATTGAAGCGGACAGAATTACAATTACTATGACTCCTAAAGATTTTAAAGCAGAAGGAAATGTAAAATCCTTAAGTCCTAATATCAAATAATAAGTTTACAGGTAAA
>JAJQHF010000227.1 GCA_021199975.1 Candidatus Gastranaerophilales bacterium | reverse complement strand
ATAGGATTAATTATATATCTTTAAAACTCAATTGTAAATTTCGTAAATTTATTGTGTAAACCTCAATCTTAAACAAATATATAATATTAGATAAAATAGACATAAAAAAATTGATGTTAAGCACCCAACAAAAATATAATTGATTTTGAACCCATTGTTTTTGCGTAGCTAAAAACAATGGGTGAAAAATCAATTATATTTTTGTTGGGTGCTTATCTTGTTAATTTGTTTTTTTTGTTAGATATCTTTCGAGATGTTTTTTTAATTTCTTTTCTACTTCATTTATATCTAAATTGTTATAAATATCATATACCGCAAATGTATTTATTTTCTCCATTGCACAATATTCATGCGACTTATGAAAGTTAATAAAAATATCATCAATTGTTCTTATATTAAAAAATCCTTTAGTATTTTCATATTCTTCTTTTTTAGTTGAACAAGTAAGGGAGAGCATGTATTTTTTATTATTAAATAATCCGCCTCTGCCGTATTTATCTGCGGGCTTATAAAAAACACCCGCTTTATATACATCATCAATATATTTTTTTAAACTCCACGGTACAGAAAACCAATTTACCGGTGTTTGATAAATTATAATGTCCGCCCATATAAATTTTTCAATTTCTTTGCTTACTTCATAACCGTATTCAATAATTGTAGATTTAATTTCATTATTTATTTCGCAGAGTTCAATTATTTTATTAAATATAAATTTATTTAAATTTCCTTTTGAAAATGGATAGTATTTATGCCCGTTAATTAAAAAAATATTCATATTTTTAATTTAAATCTGATTGAAATTATTTTACTTGTGCCGGTTGGTAAATTTTATGATGATTTATTTTTACCCGAACGGCAGTTTTATTAAATATTAATTTCAGCTATTTTGAAGAAAAGGAGAAAATATGGTAAAGAAAGTTTTGATAGTAACAACAAACTTTTCAGATATTAATGAAGATATAAAAACAGGTGTATATTTAGAAGAATTTGCGGTTCCTTATCTGGTATTTAAATCAACAGGATATGAAATAACGGTTGCAAGCCCTTTAGGAGGAAATAGCCCCATAGATGAAAGCAGTTTGAGTTGTTCAAACCCTATGGAGTGGGATGAAGCTGCAATGTTTTTAAGAGATACAAAAAAGCTTCAAGAAGTTGATTATAAATCATTTGATGCGATATATTTACCCGGCGGGCATGGACCTATGTTTGATTTATCGAAAGATAAAACTTTAAAAGAAATTTTAGAATTTATGTATAAAGAAAACAAGCTTATAGCGGCAGTTTGTCATGGAGCAGCAGGTCTTATACTTGCAAAAGATGAAAAAGGAAACTCAATTTTAAAGAATAAACATGTGACATCTTTTACAAATAAGGAAGAACAAATTGTAAAAATGACAGAATTTATGCCGTTTTCTCTTCAAACAAGACTTGTGGAGCTTGGTGCGGATTTTGTTGAAGAAAAACCATGGAAAGAACATGTTGAAATAAGCGGAAATATAATTACGGGTCAAAACCAAAATTCTGCTTTATTGGTAGCGGAAAGTATTGTTTCTTTAATTTAAATTATAATATTCCTTTTGTCGAAGGAACTTTATCTAAATTATTTTTGTCATAAGAAACAGCGGTTTTTAAAGCTCTTGCAAATGATTTAAAAATGGCTTCAATTATATGGTGCGTATCATAACCGTCAAGCATTTTAATATGAATTGTCATTAAAGCCGCCTGCGCAAAACTTGAAAAGAAATGCGGGAGTATGACCGTTTCAAAATCGGAAGTTTTCTCATCTCTTAATTCGGCTGTTACTTTGGAAAAAACTCTGCCTGATAAGTCAACAACGCATAGAACCAATGCTTCATCCATCGGTAAAATTTTTTCTCCGTATCTTGTAATCCCTTTTTTATCGCCTAATGCTTTTGATAATGCCGTACCGATAGTTATCGCAGTATCTTCAACTATATGGTGATTGTCTTTATCATGAGATATAACATTAACTTCCAAATCAAAGCCGCTGTGGTGAGCCAATTGTTCCAACATGTGGTCAAAAAACTTAATGCCTGTATTAATTTTATGCACTCCGCTGCCATCTATATTAAGATTTACCGTAATTTCAGTTTCATTGGTTTTTCTAATTTCAGCACATTGCCTCATCTTTTATCTCCAGTATTGTTTTTATGTCATTTATAGAATTAATTACCCCGACAGCACCTTTAGACTTCATTATATCAGATAATTCCTTTGTTTTATCCTGCGGAGGAAGAACACCTATTGCAATATAGCCTGCCGCTTTTGCCGCAGTAATGTCATCAGGTGTATCGCCAAAATAATAATATTTATCTGAAATTGTTAAATCTTTCATCAGGTTTAAACCAAAAGGATTAGGTTTCCCTTTATCTGACGGAATATCATCAGATGTAATAACGGGATAAAAAAGATTTTCCGCATTAAATTTTTTAATGGCAAATGCTGCTTCTTTTTTTGGTCTGCCCGTATATATTGAAATATTATAATCTTTTGAAAGTTCCTCAAGTAATTCTTTGGAGAAAAGGGCTTTTTCATTATTAATTATACCTCTGCCTTCATCCCAATATATTTTTTGAAAGGAATTTACGACATCTTCATAAGTTACATTCACCCCTTGTTTTTCAATGAGAAATTTTGTTAAATCCCAATCATTATTCATTCCGCCTTTATTTTTTAAGGCTTGAATTTCGCCTTCATTTATTGTTTTATTTGTGAATAATTTATAGGTTTCTTCTATGGCTGTTCTATAGGAGTTCCTTGCATCAATTAAAACTCCATCCATATCAAAGACAAGGGAGGGTTTTATTTTTAAAGCTTCTTTTATTTTTTTGAAACCTTCTTTTGTCGGTATGGTAATTCTTAAATGATTTTTAAGAGGGCTTTCCTTTTTGAATAATTTTACCGTTACATTTGATTTTTTAAGTTTGTTATAAACAAATTCCGCTTTATTTTTGAAATCAGCGAGTAAAAAATTTGCAGATGAATTATATACAACAGCCCCTAACTCCTGCAAAAAAATTTTTAATTCCGATTTAGTTTGATATATTTCCGCCTTTATATTTTCAAAATATTCAATATCAGAAAGAGCCGCAATCCCTGCCTTCATTGCAAATTTATTAACGCTAAACGGACTTACCGTTTTTTTTAAGTTTATAATATTTTCTTCTGCGCTTATAATATAACCGAGCCGCAATCCCGCAAGTGCAAAATCTTTTGAAAAAGAACGGACAATAAAAATATTATCAAAATCTTTTATATATTTTGTGTAAGTAATTCCCGCATAGTTTGCATAAGTTTCATCTATAATTACAACTTTATCTTGTGCTTTTTCAAGTATTTGAACAAGTTCATTTTCTTCAATGATATTTCCTGTCGGATTATTAGGGGTTGCAATATATACAATTTTTACAGCAGGATTTTGCAATTCTTTTAAAAAGCCGCTGACGGGGAATTTCCATTTTTCTTTGAACGGAACTTTTATAATTTTCCCGCCTTGAATTTGAGTATAAATAACAGGCATATCAAAAGATATATCAAGGGTTAAAAGAGCTTCATCTTTATCCAGATATGTTTGAATAATTGATTGAATAGCTTCATCAGCACCGTTGGTAACTTTTATATTATTAAAATTCACACAAATATAATCTGATATTTTTTGAGTAAGTTCTCCATAAAACGGATAAAAGCTGACGGATTTAAAGTCACAATTTTTAAGACTCTGAATTACTTTAGGAGAAGGACCGTAGTTATTTTCATTGCTGTCTATTTTAACTTCCCAGTCATCTTCATACATAGGAACAAAATAGCCCTTCATTTCTTCTATGGATTTTTTTGGCTTAATCATAAATTCACCTACTTAACATAAAAGTCGGCGCTTACATAAACTCTTATTTTTACTTTGCCTGCTTCTACAGGAGTTGAAGTTTCAAGTGCGCTATCAGAAGAACTTACCGCATTTGATTTAGCAAACGCAATTCTGTTGCCGCTTGCCGTATTTACACTGCAGGAAGCATTTATATGTTTTATCCCGTCAAGAGAAGTACCTGCCGCAGATGCAATAACTGCCGCCTGACTTTTTAAGTCTTTTATGAGTTCGGGGTATAAACCGTTACAATAAGATTTGTCATTTTCAAAGGAATATACTAAGTTATTGGTTTTGTTTGCTCCGTTTGAAACAGCCGCATCTATGAAGTCTGCCACTTTTGTTATATCTTTTGTTTCAACGGTTATTGAATTAACTGCTCTATAGTTTTTGATTTTTCTTTCACCCTGAACCGTTGAATAAACGGGGGTTAATGAAAATCCTTTTGTTTTTATAATATCTGTTTGTTCTGATGCTAATAATTTTATAGCATTAATAACTTTAGAGGTTTGTAAATTATTTGCTTCGGTTACTTTTTTTGCATTATCGGCTGTATTTTCAACCGAAAAAGTTACTGTCGCAAAATTAGGTTCAACTTCCGCCATTGTTGTTGTATTCAAAGAAATAAAACCTGCCTCCTTTTTTGTGTCGGTTACTGATGCCGCTTCGGAATTTTCTTTAATTATAAAGAAACATACAAATATTAATAAACCATATATTAATTTTTTCATTTAATTATTTATTTACCTCTTCTTGTTTATCGTCGGAAATTATTTCCTCTTTTTTTTCTTCTTCCGCACTTTTAATTATTTCACGGTTTATAATTTCCATATCTTTAATAATTTTAGCTTCGGGAAATTTTGCTCCTGACACAATTTCTTGTATTTGTTCGGGCGAAAGTCCCTGAAAAGAACCAAAACCTATTAAAGATCTTTTATTATTAAGCGCATACAAAGTAAGAGCAATAATAGCCCATAAAATGATACCCTCATAAATATTCATTAAAACTACGGTAGATGAATTATGAAAAATATAATTCCAAATTTGCATGCAAACCCACCCCGGAGAAATAATGAACCCCGATATAAGTCCGAATATTATATAGATAACGGTTAAGATCCGGCTACTG
>JAJQHF010000262.1 GCA_021199975.1 Candidatus Gastranaerophilales bacterium | reverse complement strand
AATCAATTTGTTGAAAAAATTTATCTCTGATAAGACTAATTTTTTCAGGTGTTAAGAAATCGTGAATAAAAGCAATAGCAACAGCATTAGCTCTATCTTTAGCAAAAAGTTTCTGAAATATATTTTCCAATGTCTTTTTTACCGTACTTTTACTGACAGATAAAATATATGCAATCTGTTTATTCTTAAATCCCATTGCAGCTAAACATAAGAACTCACATTCTCTATCTGTTAGTATAGAGGCATTTTGTTTTCTTCTTAATTCCTTTATTGAATGCATAATACCTCAATCATATAAATAAAAGACCTATTACGTATTAGGCAAGTGCCTAATGCAACCATATACAAATACCGGAGTTTTAGGTACAATAAAGAGAGTAAAAGTAAAAAAAGAGGAGATTATGGAAGAACACGGATTAAATTTTGCAGATTTTATTGTAAATCAGGTATGCCCGGATAATAAATTTTTAGAGGAAATGGTAATCCCCTGGCAGGAAATAGAAGCCTGGTTTAAAAAAATATAAAACGTAGTTCTAATAAAGTCGGTCGACCCGGTTATTCAACAATGTTAATGTTTAAAATTCAACTTCTACAACAATGGTATAACCTTTCAGACAGAGACAAGCGGAATTTCAAATAAATGACCGTCTAATCTTTCGCAAATTTTTAGGATTAAGCATAAATGACCCGATTCCTGATGCAACAACAATATAAAACTTTAGACATCAAGTTTGGGAACAAAAGAAAGCCGGAAAAATACTAATAACTGTATTAGACAATTACTTTAATCAAATAGGTTTAATAAAAAAAGAAGGCAACCTTGTAGATTCAACATTTTTACGTGCTAACTCATAACCGCACATTGACCCTGATAAAAATAGTGATATAGATGCAAGTTTCGGTTCATAAAGGGGGGAATGTTTTAATTTTCATAAAATAGCTCTATCCCTTATAGTAATTGAGATAGAGGTTGATTTTTAAAATTTTGAATTTTGACAAAAATGGCATTTTTTATGTCCATTCTGTGTCCGTATGAGATGTTAATTCATAGCGTTAGAATTTTATTCAATGGGGTAAAAAGGGTTATTTTTATTGAGTTTTTAATTCAAATTTGAGGCTCAGTCATCCTCGTTTACACTGCGGTGCTTCGCTTTGTAACACCTTCGGCTTATCGTGAAATTTTTCTCAGATAATATTAAGTTATTTAGAGAAAAAAATAATTTTTGTCATTTTTTTTAAATAATTTGTTTTTAAATAAATATAGTAATTATCTTTTACTATATTCGGAGATAAAAGAAAGGAAAAACGAATGAATACTAATTACAACATAGGCACAGCTAATATCAACAGTCTTACGCAAGAAACAACAGTAAAAAATGATATTGACAGTTTTAAAAATAAAACAGATTTAAAAAATGCTGCAATTATATTAGATTCTATTACCAATAAAGGAATGATAAATAAACCTTTTGTATCAACAACAAATCAAGTAACTTTTAATGATAACGGTACAATCACACTGGACAGCAGGAACATGACCGTTCAAGGCGGCAAGGTTCAATTTGGAAAACCTGTATATGTTGACTATCCTTTGGATGAAACTCAATCAGAAACAAAACAAAAAGAACATTTTGTAAATTCAGCTGTTGAAAATTCAAAAAATATACTTAATTGTACTTTTCTTGTAAAGGATGATGAAGGAAATCCGACACAGATTTCAATTCAAGGAGATAAGAAAAACCCTTATAATATAACAGTATCAACTAGAAATGATTTTGAAAGTGAATTTGAACCGCAAACAAATAACACTTTCAATAAGCTTGTTGGCACACCTGATGATGCAATCAAGACAGTAATTAAACAGGAGCTGGAAAAATACGGAATTGAAGATTTAACACAATTTGCAATTTCAACCGCTAAATAATAAAAATAAAATTAAAGTAAAAAACCGAAATGTTACTTTCGGCTTTTTACTTTAATTGCTAAGGGTAGTTATACCTTCATTTCCGTTTTCTTTGGAATATTTATTGCTATATTATCAAGTGCAAGAATACTTTCAAGCACCCCTTCAGAGTACGTAGGGTGGGCAAATATAACATTTTGTAACTCTTTTGGTTTTATATTATTTGTCATCGCTATAGCTATCTGTTGAATTAGAGCGCTTGCTTCTTCTGATATTATGTGAGCGCCAAAAATTTTATCTTCTGCAGCAAGTATTTTAATAAATCCTTCCGTTTTATCGTCTGCGTACGCTTTACCTAAGGCAGATACGGGGAAAAAGGATTTTTTATAATTTATGTTTTGCTTAATTAATTCCTGTTCTGTTAATCCGATTGAAGCAATCTCAGGAGTTCCAAAGATTACGGAAGGAACAAGATTTTTGTTAAATTCCGCATTTGTACCGGATATTATATGATTTATTACTTCCTCCGCCTGTTTTATGGCGCTGTGTGCAAGAAGCGACATGCCGTTAACATCACCGATTGCATATATATTACTGTCTTTTATTTTAAAATTAGAATCTACACTAATATATTTTTTTATATCCGAATTATTCATTATATTGCCTGAACATATTTCTGCTGTCCTGCCTGCGCCAAGAAGAACAAAGTCAACATCTGATACTTTGCCGTTTGATAATGTTACTTTTTTACCTTGAATTTCTTCAATTGAAGTTGATGTATGAAACTCAATTTTACTTTTTTTCAAAAGTCTTGCAACTCTTTCAGATACCTCATAATCAGCAGAGGGAATGAGTTTTTCCATAATTTCCGTAATACTTACTTTAACATTCAAAGATGACAAAATTCTTGCCCATTCAATACCTATAGCACCCGAACCGACTATCAAAACAGATGAGGGCAATTGCGTCAAATTTAAAATATCATCAGAGTTTAATACAAAATCATCACTGTAATTTCCGTTAAATTTCAGCATATTAGGTTTTGAACCTGTTGCAATAATTATATTTTTAACCTCATAAGAGCCTGTTTTTGTGCTTATAACATGTTCATTTAAAATATTTGCTTCTTCTTCAATAATTGTAATACCGTAGCTTTTTATAAGCATTGTCAGTGATTTTCTAATCTTTTCTGAAACAGTTTTTTGTCTTTGCTGAATTTTAGCAAAATCAAAACTTATATTTTCGGCTGTTATACCAAATTTATCAGTATTTTTAAGTTCAGAATAAATACGGCATGAATTTAAGATTGTCTTTACAGGGATACAGCCTCTGTTTAAACATGTGCCGCCTATTTGATTTTTCTCAAACAAAACTACACTCAATCCCTGTTGGCTTGCCCTTATTGCCGCCGCATAACCGGCAGGTCCCGAACCAATAATACCTATATCAAACATAAAATCCCTCCTGCAAGAATTATACAATATTAATATTTTGTAACAAACTATATTTTTTTCAAAACGGTAAAAAGCTTGCCGTTAAAGGGATTTAAATTTTTTAAGACGATATATTTTAAGAATTGTTACAAAAAAGCTAAAAAATTAAAAGAAAATCTAAAGTTTTTTTTTCAATTGCCGATATGTATATTTGTAAGGTTAATAAATAAGAAAAATGTAAAAGAAAAATAGTTGTTCTCACGGAAGGAATCCCTGTTATGAAATTTATGAGTAGAATAGTTGTGCTTTTTAGCGCTTTAATTATATTGTGCGTTTCTAATAACGTTGTATTAGCGGCTGATTATACTGCTAATACCAAACAGCCTATATTAACAGCAGCTTTAGAGAGATTAGAAGCAATGAATAACAGAAAAGTTTTAAATGTTATTCAAGGTCAAAATTCAACCGGCAAACCAATTAAAATTATGTTTAGAGATATGGCTGCTATGGGTTACGGTACTTGTGAAGCAGTCACTGCAAAAACTACAGACGGCAGATTGGTTATTTTAGTAAGCTCAAATTATAAAACAGCTCCCGTTGAAGCAATAGCATGCTTAATCGCTCACGAAAGCGTTCACCACGAAAATACAAAAACTTACGAAGAAGAAGTAAGAGCATGGACAACAGAAGTTCAAACCTGGATTTCTTTCACAGAAGTTAATCCTTCTTTAAAAGCCAGCGATTCTAAATTAGTTAAAAGATTAAACTATTTATCTAAATTATATACAAAAGACGGAAATCAAAACACATCAATCGCAAGCTTAATTGCAAACCAGCCGGCTTATGCTTCTTTAAAAAGATCTTAATTCTTTGTTTTAATTTTCATAACACAGTCCTTGCAATTGAATTCAACGAGGTATTCCTTGTTGAATTCGTCGTTTAATATGAAAGGTTCTTTATACTTTTTTACAGGATTTTGTTTAGGGCAAATTCCAAGCTGGTTTTTTATGCAGTATTTTGATACCATTACTTCACGATTGCATATATTTTCTTGACTTTCAAGTGCATATTCTCCTATTTGGGCATTTCTCTTTTTATAAAATTGCATGGATTTATCATTTAAAATATTGGCTTTACAGTTTAAATTTTTTATTGGATAGTCAATTACATTTATCTTTTGTTTTCCGTATTTTGATTTATAGTTCTTTTTCCTTATTTTTCTTAGTTTTTCTGTTAAAGCTCTTCTTATTTCGTTTATTTTTGAAACTTTTAAATAAGGAATTTGTTTTAGCTTTATATCTGCCGTTTCTATATAAAATTCAGTATTTCCCATTTTAGAAAGCTGTACTTTTAAAGTATTTAAACTTTTTTCTTCGTTCAGAGCTTTTTCGATATTTTGTGAAATCATAATAACGGCACAATTATTATCATTATCAAAAAGGCAGAAGAAATATCCTGCTATAGTTTGTCTGACTTTAATTTTTGCGGGTATTTTTCTTGTTATGTCTGCATTAAGAAGCTTGTCATCAAAATCTTTGTTATAGTTTCTATATATTTTAACCCCCGGCTTTATACCTTTTATATCATTAGGAAATATAAGGTTATTTTCCGTTTTATTTATATTTGTACCTATTAACTCTTTATTTTCATTAAAAAAACAAATTCCGTCACCGGTATTTAAAACATTAGAATTT
>JAJQHF010000156.1 GCA_021199975.1 Candidatus Gastranaerophilales bacterium | reverse complement strand
CGACAGAGCTACACCACATTACAAAGGTCTCGGTTAAAAATAGCAATAAAGCAAACAAAAAGAGGATGGCAAAAATGCCATCCTCTTTTTATATTGATATCTATTAAGCCATAGCCTTTCTTACTTCTTTTTTGTATATTTCAACATTAGGCTGTAAAACTTCTGGAAGCGCACTATCTTCAGGAGCAATATCACCTTCAATTTGTCTTAAAATACAGCCGGTATATAAAGTTTCAAAATGTTTAAATTCTATAAATCTTGCTAATACCGTTAAAGATAAGTCTTTCAATTCTACAACCGATACTGGATGCATACTAGAATATGCACTAATAACACCGGTTAATACAGCGCTTGTAACTTTTTCTTGCGGTGTAACATAAACAAATGTAAAGAAAGAATCTGTATTATGGCTGTCTAAATCAGCTTCGGCATTATAATGCAAATACCCTGGGCCTACATTTGTATCTGTAGCAATTTTTGCTTTTAAAGATTCATTTTTAAGCTGTTTTTCCCATAATGTTGCACCTTGAAAAGCATCGCCAAAATACTCAACAAAATGCCTTTTCTTTCCGTCAAGCATAGATTGAACATTGAAGGCAGCCTGTTGTAATGCAATATTTTTATTTATATCAGGATTAAGAAATTCCTCCTGTGCTTTTAAAGAAGATTGCAGCATTGCAACAACATCTTCCTTTGAAACACCTAAGAAAGCAAGTGTAAAAATAGTAGCATCATCAAAAATAGAAAACCTTCCGCCTACATCATCGTGAACATACCCTGATAATTGAATATCACCTGAATTAACCATTTTTCTAAGATTGCTTTTTTCTGCGGAGATATCTGTCATTGCAATAAATCTGTCGGAAACATCTTCTCTTTCTAAAAATTCCTGCATAAATTTTCTTGTATTTTGGTAAGCAACCGTTGTTTCAATAGTTCCGCCCGATTTAGAAACTACAAGAAATTGAGTTTTATTTAAATCAAGCGAATTTATAAATCTTCTAAAACTTTCAGAATCTACAGAAGAATAAAAATGAACATTTGCTTCTTTGCCAAGCATTCTTACTAAAGCTTCTGTAGTATGTCTTGAACCGCCGATACCCAAAATTGCCAAATCTGTATAATTGCCTGCTTTTGCCTTGTTAGCCAAATCATACAAATTATCAATATTATTCAGCTGATTTTCAGGCAATACATTAATCCAATTAAGAAACTGTCCCTTTTTACCTGCTCTGTTTTTAACTGTTTCTACAGCTTCTTGTGCATTTTGACTGTATTTTAACAGATTAGACATATCAATCTTTAAAGTAACATCAGATACCATTGTTTCAGTCATATTAAAATCCTTTATATTGCTATTACAAGGTTATTATGCAATGAAGAAAAAATTATTTCAATAATAGCAAGCAAAAAAGTCCGAGGGTTGGTTCCTCGGACTTTTTTGCTAAAATAAAATTTTTAGTATCCGTTCTGCCTGCGGCAGAATACTAAATTATGCCTCATCAGGTTGTTTTTGTTTATTAATAACATCTTGGAGTTTTGAAATTAATTCATCTCCTTTAGCCTGCATATCATTAACAATCCCGTCAGCCTTTGACTGAATTTCCGAAACCGTACTATGCGCTTTATCGCATATTTCTTTAGACTTATCTGAGAGCATTTCTCTTGTTTCTTCTCCGGATTGCGGTGCTAATAAAACACCTATTAATCCGCCTACTATGCTTCCTATTGCGAAGCCTGCTATAAATCTGCCTATTGACATTTTTTATCTCCTTTTTTTTCTAAACATATTAAATCCGCTTACTAAGCCGCTGAAAAAGCCGCCTTTGCCTTTCACATTTGTAAATGCCACACATGAAGCACCAAGAAGAGTTGTTAAAATCTTTTTTACCAATTCAAATTGTTTATTTGTAGCATTTGAAACGTTATTAACAGTTGCCAGTACTTTGTTCAAAGATATTAAAGCCGGCGCCAGTTCCTTTTTTGCCATATCGGTAAGTTCTTTTATACTCATTAACGCAAGAGCCGCCTCTTGAAACAGTTTTACCGTAAAAATAGTGAGTACAACCGCAACGACTATCAAAACTATTATAAAAACAGCTAAAATACATTCTAAAACAGGTGTCATTGTGTTCTCCTAATTTACTTCATAATCTGTTGACTCTTTTTCTTTTGCTTTAGCAATTTGTTTAGCTTTAATTGTTTCATTTATTTTGTTATATTGCTGTTCTAAGCGGTATCGCATAACATCTATTGAAGTTAAAGCCTGTTTTTTAGCCTCTTTAATTTCGGGGGTATATTTTTGAGCTAAATCAACAATCACATTTTCAACTTCTTTTCTGGTTTCCTGTCCTGATTTAGGAGTATATAAAACCGCTGCAATCACGCCGCCTACAACACCTAAGAGCAAGCCGACACCAAAACTTATTGAACTGTCCTCTTTTGACATTTCGTCCTCCATTCACTTTTATGTTACCGATTGTATCATTTTTTTATTGTTTTTTCAATCATACATATTAAATAGAATACCCGATATTCTAAAAAAAGTAACTTTATAATTTAATAAGTTTTTATTCAAGTAATTTTTTCTTAGACAATTTTAATTGTTAAAATTTTGTCCGAACAAATTTTCACGATAAGCCGAAGGTGTTACAAAGCGAAACACTGAGGTAGACCGAAGGGTTTGAGCCTGTATGCGTTAGCTGAGTGAAAATTTGAGAGTGGCAACCTTAAAAAGTAAGCGTTTTGACGGCGGCGAGGAGCCGGCGGCAGAATGCGACACTAGATTAGATATTGTAAACAAATTATTTTTGATGTAGATTATAATCGTTATATGTAAACAAAAGGAGGCTGGTAATGGCAGAAAGAAAATTAGTTGGAACAGAAGAAATGTTCAAAAAAGCATTAAAAGGCGGTTATGCAATTGGTGCTTACAATGTTAACAATATGGAAATTTTACAAGCTATAGCAGAAGCTGCGGAAGAAACACAATCACCTATTATTCTTCAAGTTTCAGCAGGCGCAAGAAAATACGCAAATCAAACTTATTTGGTAAAATTAGTTCAAGCAGCACTTGAAACAACAACAGTACCTATCGCTCTTCACTTAGACCACGGTGCTGATTTTGAAATCTGCAAAGCATGCGTTGACGGCGGGTTCTCTTCTGTTATGATTGACGGTTCAAGATTCCCGTTAGAAGAAAATATTAAATTAACAAAACAAGTTGTTGAATATGCTCACGCTCACGGTGTTTCTGTTGAAGCAGAGCTTGGCAAATTAGCGGGTGTTGAAGACGATGTTAAAGTTCACGCTAAAGATTCAACTTATACAGACCCCGAAGAAGCCGCAAGATTTGTTAAAGAAACAGGTTGTGACTCTTTAGCCGTTGCAATCGGTACTTCTCACGGTGCTTACAAATTCAAAGGCGAAGCTAAACTTGATTTTGAAAGATTGGCTGAAATTAAAAAAGCGGTTAATGAAGCAGTAGGCTACGACTTCCCGTTAGTTCTTCACGGTTCTTCTTCAGTACCTAAATACTTAGTTGAAAAATGCAACCAATTTGGCGGTAAATTACCCGATGCTCAGGGCGTTCCCGAAGATATGCTTAATTTTGCTTCTAAACACGGTGTAGCTAAAATCAATATTGATACTGATTTAAGATTAGCAATGACAGCAACAATAAGAGAATTCTTTATTGAACATCCCGAAAAATTTGACCCTCGTGAATATATGGGACCCGGCAGAACGGCAATCAAAGAAATGGTTAAACACAAAATGGTTGATGTTCTCGGTACCGCTGGACATGCTCAAGACTAATTTTGCTTCGGCTGACCAAATTTACTTTGAATAGCAAAAGTAATAATTTAAAAATAGGGTAAAGATATGAATTCTTTACCCTGTTTTTTGTATATAATCTTTTTATTAAAAGTGAGGGTATATTTATGTTGAAATATTTTAAAGGGTCATTTTTTATAACAATAATCGGTATTATACTTGCATATTTTTGGGCAGAACATTCCAATTCCGGCAGCGGATTTATGGCATTGTTTGTAGTGGCTTTTCTTTCAATACTGGAAATTACGCTTTCTTTTGATAATGCGGTTATAAACGCAATAAAACTTGAAAAAATGAGCAACAAATGGCGCCACAGATTTTTAACCTGGGGTATTTTAATTGCCGTGTTCGGTATGAGATTATTATTTCCCATAATAGTTGTTGCCGCTTTTTCAGGTTTAACAATTACGGGAGTCGCCAAACTTGCGTTGTATGATGTTGATAAATATACATATTATCTTCACATTGTACATGCCCCTCTGGTTACTTTCGGCGGCGCTTTTCTTTTAATGATTTTTCTTTCGTATTTCTTTCATGAAGAAAAAGACGTTAATTGGATTTCTTTTTTAGAAAAATCGATGTTGAAATTCAATCACGTTAAATATGTTGATGTTATTTTTTCTCTCTTAGCTTTAATGATATTACAGCATTTTATACCCGAGGAACAAAAAGTTGCGGTTATTATGGCAGGTTTTACGGGAATAATATTATACCTTATTGTTGACAGTATAAGCAATTTATTGGAAAAAGCGGCAGAGAAAAAAGCAGCAGTAATGGGGAATTGTGCCAAACTCGGCTTTGTAGGTTTTCTTTATTTGGAATTAATTGATGCTTCCTTCTCGCTTGACGGTGTTTTAGGTGCATTCGCCATCAGCAAAGATATCATTATAATTTGTATAGGACTCGCAATTGGGGCTATGTTTGTCCGTTCTTTAACAATTTATATGGTAGATATGAAAACGCTAAAGCAATTTTTATACCTTGAACACGGCGCCCATTGGGCTATCGGTTTTCTTGCAATTATAATGTTTATAAGTACAAGAGTCGAAGTGTCAGAAGTCATAACAGGCGGAACGGGCTTAATAATAGTCGGAGCGGCATTTATTTCTTCAATCCTGCACAACAGAAAAATAAATCAATTAAATTCATAAAATAATTTCAACGATAAAGGAAATGTATTTTTAGCTGATGACTTACAAGGTGATGTTACAAATATATTTAACAAATATAAAGGTGATGA
>JAJQHF010000063.1 GCA_021199975.1 Candidatus Gastranaerophilales bacterium | reverse complement strand
TATTTTGTTTAATATATATAATAAAACTGTAAACAGAATAAATTGCTATATATTTAAATAATTATAATATTTTTTAACAATAGTTTAAATTGATATATAAATGATATTATAAAAGTATGAAAAAGCTTTATAAAACAGCAGGATATATAATATTATTTATTGGCGCGGCTTCGATGCTTCTGCCGTTTTTATATATGCTTAGCTTGTCTTTTATGACAGACAAGCAAGTATTTTCAGGGACTATAAGTTTTTTGCCGTCTCCTTTTACAACAGAAAATTATAAATATGTTTTAAAAAATGCGAATATTTTCCAATATTTTTTTAACAGCATGTTTGTTGCGATTTTAACAACAATGGGTCAAGTCGTTATTTCTGCAATGGCTGGTTATGCTTTTGCAAGATTTAAATTTAGATATAAGGAAATATTGTTTTTCTTGATAATTATTTCAATGATGATACCGCCTCAAGTAAATATAATTCCGTTATTTTATATAATGAAGCAGTTTCATTGGATTGATACATATTGGGCATTAATTATACCTGGAATTTTTGGCGGATTTGGAGTATTTATGATGCGCCAATGGTTTAAGTCGCTGCCTGATGATATGGAATCTTCAGCTAAAATAGACGGCTGTAATACATTTGAGGTTTTCTATAAAATAGCGCTTCCTATGGCATTGCCTGCTATTATGACTTTGGCAATATTTACTTTTATAACAACATGGAACAGTTTTATGTGGCCTTTGATTGTTACAAATTCAGATTCAATGCGGACACTGCCATTGGGTTTAGCTAATTTTAAAGGCTGTTTTAGGGAAGTTACCGATTGGGGTGCTTTAACCGCATACTCCGTTATTTGTTGTATTCCTGTTATAGTAGTATTTTTACTTGGAAGGAAATATTTTATTAATGATATTATATCAGGCGGTATTAAAGAGTAGCTATAATCTCTAAAAGAAGATTTTTAAAGTTTTCCTTTCCTTTACTTGCTGTGTCAATAACTTCTTGATGGTTCAGAGGATTTTCACTTACCCCTGCGGCATAATTTGTAAGGCAGCTAATACCTAAAACTTTTAATCCGCAATAATTAGCAACTGTTGCTTCGGGTGCAGTTGACATTCCTACCGCATTTGCGCCCAATAGATTAAACATTTTTATCTCTGCAGGAGTTTCATAACTCGGACCTGTTGCTGCAGCATATACGCCTTTTTGGTATTTGATATTCAATTTTCTAGCCGTATTTTCAGCTTTATTTATTAATTCTCTTGAATAAATTTCACTCATATCAGGAAAACGTGTACCTAAAGAATCATCATTTTTGCCTATTAAAGGGTTTGTTCCCATAAAATTAATATGGTCGGTTATAAACATCAAATCACCCGGGGTAAACTCCTTTGTAACAGCTCCTGCGGCATTTGTTATTATAAGAGTTTTAATTCCGAGTTTTTTCATAACTTTGACAGGATATGTAACGGTTTGCATTGAATAACCTTCATAAAAATGATATCTTCCCTGCATCATTACAACATTTTTATTTTTAATTTTTGCAAAAACGAGCTGTCCTTTATGACCTTGAACATTTGAACGTTCAAAACCCGGGATATCGTTGTATGAAATAGCACATGATTCAAATCCGTCCGCAAAATCACCTAATCCTGAACCTAAAATAATACCGACTTCAGGTTTAAAGTCTTTAATTTTATCCTGAATATACTTAACAGCTAACTCCATAATCAGCCTCCATTTGCATATATTTTAAAAAACACAAAAGTAAACACACCTATTATTATGCAATAATATCCGAAAAATGCAAGAGAATACCTGCCAACAAATTTTAAGAAATATTTAATGCAAAGATAACCAAAAACCGCAGAAAAAATTGTACCTGTTATAATAGCAGTCCAATTATATCCTGCAAATTCATTCATATCAATTTTAATCAAAGGATAAACCATTGAAGCACCGAGAATTATGGGGATACTTAATAAAAATGAATATCTTGCCGCTGTTACTCTGTCTTTTTTGCATAATAGTCCGGAAGCTATAGTGAGTCCGGAACGAGAAAACCCCGGAAGAGCCGCAATTCCTTGAAATATCGCCATTATTACAGATGTTTTTATATCAATATTATCTGATTTTTCCTGTAATCTTTTTGAGTATGCTTCGCTTGAAAATAGTAAGCCTCCTGTTATAATCAATAAAATTCCTACAATATGAGGTGAAAATACAAGTTTTTCGGCTGCGTCATTCAGAGGAAATGCAATTACTACGGTTATAACCGTACCGAGCATGATATAAAGAGCGAGTTTTGAATTTTTATCGGAAAAATCTTTCGTTTTTACTGCAATGATAAAAGATTTAATTATTTCAATTATATCTTTTCTGAAATATATTAAAACGGCAATTAAAGTTCCTAAATGCAACATTATATCAATAAAAATTTCTTGCGATGATTCTTCTTGGATAGGAATATTTTTTAATACTTTATATAAATTTGAAGTTATAACAAGGTGAGCGGAGCTTGATATCGGTAAAAATTCGCTTAATCCCTGTACTATTCCCATTATTATTGCTTGCAGAATATGCACTTTTTACTCCTCAAAATAGCTTGCACAAGCCTTTTCAGTTTCCCACACCGATACTTTTGAAATGCAAGGCAGTTTTGATTTTAATTTATCATAAATAAATTTTGAAATAATCTCACTGCTTGGACTTACATTTTTGAATTCTTCAAGAGTATTGATATCTTTATGGTCAAGCATACTTAAAACAGAATTCAGTTCTTTCTTCAGTAATTTAAAATCGATTAACAAGTTTGACTTGTCAAGCTGAGTGCCTTTTACGTAAACTTCAACCCTCCAGTTGTGTCCATGTTGATTTTCACATTCACCGTTATAATTTAAAAGGTGATGTGCAGCCGAAAATGAGCTTTCTACTTTTAATTCGTGCATAATTATCCTTATATTAAACCTTCAAGTTTTTGTATTATTTCTTGATTTTGAGAAGCAAATTCTTTTCCTCTTGCTTCAATTGCAAGTTTTAAAATTAAAGGAAGATTTAATGCTTTACCTGTTTTTAAATTATTACGATAGACTTCTTCATAATTATCCGGTATTCTCAAAGACCAATTTGCATCGCCTGAAGTTCCGGGTCGGTTATAAACATCATAAATCCCGAGAAAATCAGTAAAGAATACTTGAACATTTTCAGCTTTGCAGGCAAATAATTCAACAAGTTTTGTTTGTGTTAAAAATGCCGCATCTTTAGAACATCTTACGGCTACCGCTTCTTTTTCTTCTGCGGAAGCATCGGGATATAAATCCTCTGCCAGATTTTTACCGTTTAAATATCCTGCTTCTGTGTTAACTGTTGCATCTGCCCACATTGCAATAGGTTCATTATCGTGCGTTCCTACCATTGCCCAGCTTCTTGGTGTAATATTCTTACATCTATAGGGGTGTTCAGGTTTTTCAGGAACTACAAATTGAATTAATTTCATTCCTTGAAGACCGTATTCTTTCATTACGGAAACAACAGGGTATGTTAAAGTTCCCAAATCCTCGCATACAATTGAATCTTTATCAAGTCCGACTTCTTGCGCCGCACCGATAACTATCTTTTCAACAAATGCACCGTAGCGTTTAATTTGTTCTTCAGTTAATTTTAAAATTCTTTCTTCTTTATCCGCTTCAACCTCGGGATTTAAATCATCCTCCGTTGCAATTGCATACCTTGATAAAATAGGATGTTCAGGTGAAGAATATAATCTTCCAGCTCCTTCTTCGATTTTAGGTTTTTTCCCTGAAACATATACCCATGGGTCAATTAAACCAACCATGTGATCAATTCTTACACCGCCGGGATTTTCTGTAAACATTTTTTTGTATAGTTCTTTCATTAAAAGACCGCCTTCTCCTAAAGAACCATCTTTGTTGTAAAGTTTTTCAGGATCCATAACCGGAAATCCCCACATTTGACCGTCTTCTGAGAAATAATCAGGAGGACAGCCCAAGCACCAGCCTTTTAAAAAGTATGATTGATATGCCCAATTATCTCTGTCGGAAAACGCAACCTGTCTGTCGGCGATCATTTTCATTCCTTTTGACTGAGCGTATTCTCTTGATTTTTCGTTTTGGACTGAAATTACAAATTGGCAAAATGAATAATAATCAATAATATCAGAGTATTTTTGTTTTAACTCTTCTATCCTTTGAGCATATTGGTCTTTTTGTTCTTGATTTTGCGGATTAAATAAATTTTTGTCTGTTTCTGATTTCCACATTGGCCAATAATCATTTTCATTTTCATAAGCTAAAGCTTCGTAAAGCGAGTCTTTTTCAAGCCAAAATTTATTTTTTCCTTTATATTCCGTGAATTTTGATTTAAGTTCACTGCAATCTGTATTTTGAAAATTTTCAAAAGCTTCTTTTAATGCTTCTTCTTGTGCGTTAAATATATAAGAATAAGCTGTTTTATTAATATCTTTGTTTGGATTATTTTCAGTTATTTTGTTATATGTTTCAAGTGATAAAATATTATGCCACTCAGAAGTTGTAAGCTGTTCTAAATCAATAAATAAAGGATTATTTGAAAAAATTGTACCTGTATATGGGGAAGCATCAATAGATTTTGTTTTACCCGCAGGGCCTAATTGAATATCTGTAAATACACCGGAAAGGAAATCTATAAGATTTTTTGCAGCATTAGAGTTAACCGTTCCAAATCCTGTATTTTTACCAAATTCAGCAGGGAAGCTGTTTGCATGTGAAATAAAAGCAAGATGTTTTTTATCCAAAACTTTTAAAGCTTCTTTAATAATATTTTTTGCTTCTGTACTTGAAAATGGTGATTTTGTTTGTTCATCACAATAAGTCATAATTCTACAATCCCTTAAATACTAACTACAATCTTATTTTATATTCAGCAAAGAGAATTTACAAGTAACTTAATATGTTATCTGAACAAATTTTCATGATAAATCAACAAGGGTAAATAACTATAATTTTTTAGTGCTCATTTAAAATAATAAAACTAATCATCTATTTCTTGCCTTTATAATTTTGCCTCCGAACCATGGCTCATACTCATATATTATATTCATA
>JAJQHF010000169.1:2753-5122 GCA_021199975.1 Candidatus Gastranaerophilales bacterium | reverse complement strand
GTATATATAGTATATAACATTTCAAGTTTAAGAGAGATTATAGTTAAGATTTGGTAAAAAATTGTAACAATAAAAAATAAATTGTAAACAAAATTGAAACAATTTAGCAATTTTTTTTTTCAGAGTATTTAAAAGTATTGTAGACAAAAATAATTATAAGCATGAAAAATAAAGGAAAGAAGAACATGAAAAAACTTTTAAGCACAACAATTGCAGTCGGTATTTTCACAGCAATGAATGTTTCCCCTGTATTGGCAGATGTATCCTCAACGGCACTGCCGAGTTTAAACAGCTCAACAAATGCAACGGTAACAACAAGCGGTACAAATATGAATGTTCAAATAACAGGCGGTAAAGGCTCTGTTGGTACTACAAATTGGAACACATACAATATTGGTTCTGATGCATCGGTTAACTATGAATTTACAGCACATAACCAAACATCATTAAATAAAGTAGCGGCAACAGGCGGAATTTCACAAATTTACGGTAGTATTACAAATTCAGGATGTGCAGGCTGCGGATATGATGCAACAGGTAAAGTAATATTAATTAACCCTAACGGTGTTTTATTCGGTTCAGGAGCAAATGTAAATCTTAATTCATTTACTGTATCTACATTAGACGGAACTTATGATAATGAAAATAGTAAGTTAACATTGACAAAAGGTTCAGACCAAGGTGATTACGGTATAGTAGTAGAAGACGGCGCAAGCATATATGGAGATAAAAACGTAACATTTGCTTCAAATAACATCGCATTATACAGCGGTTCTAAAATTTCAACAAGCGTAGTTGCAAATGGTGCTACAGACAGCGACAGCGATACATCATACGGTAAAATTAAGTTAGTAACTGCAGATGGTGTAAACTTCACATATTACAATAACGGTGCTGTACAAAGCATATCAGATATCACATCATCAACCGATAAAATGGTATTATCCGTAAACGGTGATTTAACAGCAGGTAATATCGATATCAGAAACTATTCAACAAATGAAGATAGTGAAATTAACTTAAACGGTGCAACATTAAAAGCGGTTAAAGCCGTAAAAGGAAATGACGGTAACATTTGGTTAACAGCTTCAAATAAAATCGTTCTTGACGGTGCTTCTTTAACAACAGAAAATGCAGATGGTGCTGAATCAAGAACAGGAAGCTACGGTGATATTCAATTAGTTGCAGATCAAAAAGTTTCTGTTGCTGATAGTGACCTTACTTCGGTTAATAATATTGATATAGTATCAAAAGATTATCAAGTTGTATTTGAACACTCAACAGCATCTGCTGACGGTGATATTACAATAACAGCAGCTGATGTTGCATCAATTCAAGGAAATGATGCAACTTATGAAGGAACATCTTCTCTTAAAGGTGTAAATGTTACAATAAGCGGTGCAAACAGAGCGCAAGTTGTTTCTTCCTCTGTAGATGCTGATGATATAACAATTACAACTGATTCAGGCGATTTATACATTGTAGGTTCTGATTTAACAGCAGCAAACAATATTAGCGCAACAGCTCCCGCAGGCAGTGTAATAGCTAATTCATCATCTTTAACTGCAGGCAAGGGAATAACATTAGATGCGGCAAATGATGTAACAGCATCAGCATTAGACCTCAACGAAAGCAAAGCATACATATATGCAGGCAAGGATGTTAATGTTGAACTTGCAAATGTAGGCAACAGAGATAACGGTTTAGTTGCACAAGCTGGCAATGACATGACAGTTACTACAGACGGTACGTTATCAGTATCAAGCTTAATCTCAGGTAACGATATGACAATTAATGCAGATAAAGTTATTAAAGGTTATGATTTGACTGATAACTATTTTAAAACCGCAGGTGACAGCTCTGATCGTTCATACATTGA
This sequence comes from Candidatus Gastranaerophilales bacterium, assembly GCA_021199975.1. GTDB lineage: Bacteria > Cyanobacteriota > Vampirovibrionia > Gastranaerophilales > Gastranaerophilaceae > Avigastranaerophilus. The sequence continues at coordinate 3,243 of JAJQHF010000169.1, read as the reverse complement.
AGTAGGCGGTACATTTACTTCAAACGTAACAAATGATAACTATGTAGTAGATGATTCAACTGATTTAGTAGAAGAAGATGGAGCTTATTATCAGAAAAGACATTGGATCCACTACGGAGATGAAAAAATCTTATTAGTTAACAAAAGACCATATACAGCTCCGGAAGAACCGGCAGTAGATGATACTCCGGCAGTAGATAATACTACACCCGCAGCAGTTGAAACGCAGGTTGCAATCTCAGTTGATGACGATCAAGCTAAAATGTTAAATAAATTACCTCGTCAACCCGAAGTATTCAACAACAATACAACTATTAATGACGGAAGAACAACATTTGTAGATGTGTTCGCTGCAGCTAGCCAAATCGAAATCGAAGATGAAGAAGAATAAATAATACAAATTATTAAAAAAATAAAAAGGAGCTTTTTCAAAAGGCTCCTTTTTATTTGACTTACAACATCTTATTACGTTAACATGTAAAAGTAAATC
>JAJQHF010000169.1:0-2743 GCA_021199975.1 Candidatus Gastranaerophilales bacterium | reverse complement strand
AGTAAATCAAGGGATGTTGTTTTTATGAATATAAAAAATTTGTACTGTTTATTGTTAATATATTCTTTCGGCTGTTTGGTTTTTGCTGCCGAATATGTTTCGGAAAAAAGATATCTTGTTAGCAATAATGTTGTTAAATCTTCAAGTATTATATACAGTAATTCTGATAACCGATATGATTCAGAAGCTCTGCAGCCTGCCATAAAAGAAATTAAAAATAAAATAAAAGAAAACTCAGGTGATTATATGCTGCGTGCTTCATTGGTTGATTTGTATTTAAAAACAAATCAGTATAATGAAGCATTTAAAGAACTTAATTTTCTTAATAATTTATCAATGCAGAATAAGTTGAATGAAAATGTAAAATCTTTTATCGGCAGTATATTGGAAAATTACAAAAAAAAATTAAGATATGAAAGGGCAAAATCTGATTTATATGTTAATCTTGCAATGATGTCATTAATAGTAAAAGATAACAGCCAGGCGGAGGATTTTATGGTTTCTGCTTCAAATTTTGCAAATAATACAGATTTGCTTAAGGAAGCTGTTTTTATTGTTTTTGATACAACAGGAAATAAACAAAAGGCTCTTGCAGTTTGTGACAAAATTATTGCGAAAAATAGTAATGATACTGATATCAGGAAGTTAAAAGCTTCTTATTATATTCAGGATAAAAATGTAAATGATGCGATTCAGGAATATATCAAAATTCTTTCTGTTAAACCTGATGACACAGAGTCAAAATATAATCTATACAGGTTATTAGCTTCTAAAAATTTATCTGAAAAAGAAATTATAAAAAGGATTTACAATACAGAAAATCCTGATTATCAATCGGCATATTATGAGATTGCAGATATTCTGCTAAAAAATAATGAAATTACTGATGCTAAAAGTTATGCAAATATTCTTGTAAATAAATTTCCTGACAGTGCAAACGGTTATATACTGCTTTCTGAAATATACAGAAAAGAAGGAAAACTTAAAGAATCTTATGATGCACTAAATAAAGTGAGAGATAAAGCTGACAGCAATGAAGCTATTGCAAAATATAATGTAATACTTGCAAAACTCTCAGATGAGCCTGTAAGAGAAGCAAATTCTCTCATAGCAACAGGTTTATACCAACAGGCGCTTGATGTCTTAGACAGCGCAAATCAGGAAAGTTTATATGTAATCCTTACACAGGTTAGGGCAAATTATTTGCTTAATCAAAAGCAAAAGACAATGGAATTATTGAATAAGTCAATGTCCTTATATCCTGAAAACTCTGATGTATATTGCGCCTTCGGATATATTTATCTTAAAGAAAAGGATATTGAAAGTGCAAGAAAATATGTAAATAAATCCTTAAAATTAAATCCTCAGAACCAAACTGCAACTGATTTATTAGACATGGTAAATAAAGCGGAATCGGATACATTTATGAATAATATTGTTAATGCTTATGAAGCGCAAAATTATTCAGAGGCAATGAGGCTTATAGATACGGCAATGGAAATTAATAAGAAGGATTCCATGTTATATTATTATAAAGCATTGATTTATATTGCTCAAAATAATTATGCCGCTTCAACCGCAGCTTTATATAAGTGTATTGAACTGGATAAAAATAATATTCCTGCATATTTTTATTTGGGGATAGCTTTTGATAATTTATCAGAACAAAAAAATGCCCTAACATATTATCAAAAATTTCTTGAGATACTTCCTTCTGATGATTTTGGAGAAAGTGAAAAAGCTGATTATGCAAAAGCCCGCATACAAAAAATAAAAGCTTTGTAGTATCTTCTAGCGAATCTGTGGATTTTTCTTAGAAAAATCATTTCTCAAGCCTTTTTTTACTTACAATATATCCGCATTTTGAACAGGCTAATATTTCGCCCGTTGAATCTATCGGCATAAAATTATGATTGCAAGTTAAGATATCTTCTAATTCAACTGTTTCTTCATCTGCAGCAATTGGAATGATATTTTCTTTTTTTGTAAGTTTTAGATACGTTTTTATTAGTTTTTCTATTATATACATACCTTAATTATTAACTATATAATTATAAATTACAATCGAAATACATAAGATTAAAGTAAAAGATGATAGCAAGTTTTGAGCAGTCAAAAATTTTGATATAAAATTTCTTTGTTCTTTAGGCAGCTTATTAACCCTGTTAAAACTGACGGTCAATATATTATATTTGATTTCTTTATCCGGATTATTTATGTGAATTTTCATTACATTAATTAATGCAGCAGCCCTCGGAATTGTTATAAGCGGAAATAAATAAATATAATGTAATTTCCCCATACAGAACCAAATAATCAAATTAATATATGCAGCCGTAATAAATATTTCCAATAATATCAGGGCATTTCTCTCGGAGCCGCACAAACGGCATAAAGTTATTTTTCTGTTTGTCTTGTCATATTTATAATCTAACAGCATGTGATTATGCAGTATTGCTACCGACAATAATCCCGTAGAAAAAGATAAAACCAAAATATCAAAGGAAAATTGCCCCTTCATTACATAGTAAACACCGGAGTATAGAAGAGGAGAAAAAATAATAGAAACAAGTATTTCTCCAAACCCCAAACTCCCTAAAACAGGGTATACCAGACATATTAATGCCGCCAGTATAATTATATAAAACAGCTTCATTCCCCATATATTTATAAAATAAACTCCGATTACAAAGGCGGCAAAAAACATAAGAAAAGATATAATATATGCCTGTTTTAAAGTTAT
>JAJQHF010000157.1 GCA_021199975.1 Candidatus Gastranaerophilales bacterium | reverse complement strand
GGCGGAAGAAACGGAATAGGCATACAAGCAGGCTTCAGGTGGACACTCGGCAAAGACCCCTCAAAATACACAAACTCCACAGGCGAAAAGAAATATATAAAAGCAAAAGCGTAAAATCAAAAGCCCTCAAAAATGAGGGCTTTTAAAATTATTCATATTAAACTTGGCGGAAACAGATACATTTTTATTTTCTTTCTCTTGTGTTTTTAGCACCTAACGGCTTAGCCGACGGATACAGGCTCACACATTTCGGTCTGCCTCAATGGTTCGCTTTGTATACGCAAAAACAATATCGTCAGAAAACAAAAATGTATCTGTTTCCTTGGAAAAGTAGAATAAATAATTCTAAATATCTTTTATTACATTTTTATTAATATTTTCAAAAATTTATTAATTTATTGTGCAAAAAAAATACAAAATACAATTAATTAAATTAAAAAAATTTTCTTACAAAATATAATATCGGAAAGAAATATAATGATAATATTATACCATCATAACGATTAGATATATATTGATAACATAAAACAAAAAATTATAAATATATTAAAATATAAATATGAAATTTTATGATGATATTGAATTTAGATTTACCTTGGATAATTCTGTCGGCTTGTATGATAAAATTACCCGTGATATTTTTCACTCTGAAACGGGCGCATTAAAAGAGGCAAATGAAAAATTTGTAAATCCGCTTGAGGTTTTAATAAAAAATCTTAAATCGGATAAAATTTGCGTGCTCGATATATGCTATGGAACAGGGTATAATTCAAAGGCATTTTTAATCAAATACTGCGGTAAAGGTGCTCACATTGACGCTTTAGAATATAATCAAAATTATGCGTGCCTTTCTCCTTTTATTTTTGACACAATTAATGATGATGATTTAAAAATCTTTATACTATCCCAATTATATTCATCAAAAATAAATCCGGAGAAAATAATGAGCATAATAAAAGAAATCAGTGACAGTCCAAAAAGAGAATTTTTTGCCCCCTTCACAAGCCGTTTTAACAGCCTTTATTTGAACAACATGTATAAAAGTAACCCTAACTTTCAAAATCTCTCCTTTTTACATAATATATATTATAATTATATATCTGATAATAATAAAAACACTTCATGTGTCAACAAATACAATAATTCTAAAATCAACTTTAAATTCGGTGACGCAAGAAAAACAATCTCAGATACAAATAATTTATATGATGTTGTTTTCTTAGATGCCTTCTCTCCAAAATTAGATCCAAGACTTTGGACAATCGATTTTTTATCACTAGTTAAATCAAAAATGAAACAAAATTCACTTCTTGTTTCTTATTCTAAATCTGTTCCATTCAGAAGTGCATTAAAAGAGTTAGGTTTATTTATAGGAAAAACTTTAATTAATAATATAGACATGGGAACGTCTGCTTCTCTCAACCATGAGTTTATTATAAATCCGCTTGACGATTATGATTATAGATTAATTGAAACACGTTCAGGCATTACATATAAAGATAAAAACCTTAATTTACCGCCCTCCGACATTTTAAATAACAGAAATTCCGAAGCTAAAAAATCAGACAGAATTTCTTGTACCTTGTTTAATAAATCTAACCGAATTGGTTAAATTTTATCGTTATATATCTATTAGTATTTTATTTATTATTTTAATTTTATAGCTATATATCTTATCGAGTTACATTGTAAAGTTTAATAAAAAAATTTTAATTTTTTATATTTTAATCTAAAATTTTTTTGAGGTAAAAATGAAATATGATTTAGTAGTATTCGGTGGAGGTACCTCCGGAATTTCGGCGGCTTATATATCAGCCAAACACGGACTTAAAACTTTACTTGTTGAAAGAACGGATGTTCTTGGCGGTAGCATTACGCAAGGACTGGTCGTACCCTCAATGAAAGTTAATGCGGAAGGTATAAATACCGATTTTTTTAATGATTTAAAGCTATTTGCCGATAAATACAAGGCAAGACACACATATACAGACGGTAATGAGGGCTGGTTTAATCCGGAACTACTGAAAATAGTATTTGATGAGATGATTAACTCGGTTAAATGTCAAGTAATTTTGAACTCTCAGCCTAATAAAATAAATTATAAGTCACATTTTGAGTGTTATTTATTACATAAATTATTATCGATATATATTGAAACGAAATATATTATAGACGCTACTTCGGAAGGAGAAATTTTCAAATTATTAAATTGTAATTTTCAAAAGAAATCTGATAACAGACAGGCGCCTTCATTAAGGTTCATGTTGTCGGGAATTGATATTAATTGTTTTGCGGACTGGATTGAAAAAATCGATACAAACAGAGATGTTACAACAGTTGAAAGAACTAAGGAGCAAATATATCTCTCGACGGCGTGCACGTGGGATAGAGATAAAAATTGGGCTTTGACCCCTATTATGGATAAAGCTGTTCGGTCAGGTATATTAGAATACGAAGATACGGCATATTTTCAGGTGTTTTCGGTTCCTTCAATGCCCGATTCTTTAAATTTTAACGCCCCCCGCATAATATTGAAAGAAGATGAAGATATACAAGACCCGTTTGTTTATTCAAGGGCTGTTATGCAAGGCAGGCAGAGAGTTTACAGGTTATATAATTTTTGCAAAAATTATCTTCCCGGTTTTGAAAACTCTTATATCTCTCACATTTCGGATGTACTCGGCATAAGAGAGTCAAACAGAGTCAAATGCAAATATACAGTTACAAAAGAAGATATAATAAATCCTAAAGAATTTGATAATATTGCTTTGGCATGTGATTATCCCATAGATATTCATTCAAACAATAAAAATGAAGATGTGCTTAATTTTACTAAAAAAACATACTATGTCCCAATCGAGGCATTAATTTCAGAGAAATACGACAACTTATACGCTGCCGGGCGAATTATAAGCTCCGATTTTGAAGCACAAGCCGCACTAAGGACACAACTAACCTGCTTCTCTATGGGAGAGGCTGCTTCTAAAGATATTATTAAAAAACTAAAATAACAGACATTTTTTACTCATTAATCACATAATTACAAATGTATCAGAGTTATGTATAAATTTAGATTTTACCGTAAATAACAAAGTTTTTATTAAGCAAAGCTTGAAAATCAGCTTTATCTATTTCTTCATCAGAAATTTGCGGTCCGCCTGCTTCTAGATATATTCTGTATAACTCATCATTACTTTCTACTTTATTTATAATTTCGGGACAATTATTGTATACATTTCTCAAATAATATTCAAGAAACGGAATAAATTCTGAGGCAGAATTATTGTTATATAAATTAGTTTTTATAATTGTTATGGGAACATTTTTATAGCAAAAGTATGCGTATATTCTTTCTATAAAGTATCTATCTTTATATATACTTTTATAATATTTATTTTGGTGTTTATATTTGATATAGGAAATTAAATCTCTGTTTTGCGTTAGTATTTCATATGTAATATTTTTTTGATGCATACATAAATTAAAAAATATTATTAAAATAATACATATTGAAAAAACCTTAATATTTTTAATTAATATTCCTAATTCAAAAAAGATTATCATTATTAAACAAATTTTCATTTGCCAAATTAAATCAAAATGATATACATATAGTGAATATTCTCTAAATCCGGTGTCACCGCTGAATATTAACATGAAATAAAACATAAAAGCAGATAGTGTAAAACAAGTGATTGTAAGACAAAATTTATATTTATCATCCCTGTTTGCAGTTAAAAATATAATTAATAATAGTATAATTATTGTAACTAAATATAAAAAGAAATTAGAATAAAATACACTTATATACCCTTCTATAAATTCACGGTATACGGATTGCGCCTGAAACAAAAACCATTTAATTGAAAAAACAACTCCGTGAGAATGGGCAGAAAATAAAAATCCTTGATTTGTATAATATAAAATCATTCCAATTATTAAGCTGATTGCAGAATATAAAACCGGCTTTAATGGAACGTTAAAAATTCTTTTATAAAATATCAATAGCATAATAACTGCAAAAAATGATACAGAAGAAGTGAATTCAGTTGAAATTCCTGTTAAAAAAGCCCATAAATACATATATTTTATATTAAACTTTTTTAAATTAAAAGAGTATTCTACTAATAATTTCCAATATACAAAGAAAAAAATAAAAGGAAATGTAAATCCAAAAAACGATGCATATAAAAAATCCCTCCATGTTCCTGCAAAATTAAATTGGTAATAAAAATAACAAAATAAAGCAGCTAAAGGGGGGAGTAACAAGAATTTTTTCTTATTAAAAATAAACATCCAATCAGCAAGTAAAAAAGAAAAGATTGCTAAAAATACCCCTTTTACAACAGCACCGAATGTTTGAATCCAAATGTTAACATGAATTGAAAATATATTTGGAAGCATGCTTCCGAAAAATTTTGTAAAAAAATTCCCTACATATCTACCATGATATACATTTATAAGAAGTTGTTCATAAGCTGTTCTATATTTATCTAAAAAAATTTCGTTGGTATCATCAAGCACAATTAAATGATATTTTGAAAAATAAACAACAAGACAGACGATTAAAATAAATATAAATAAATTCGACAAACTTTGTAAAAGATAAATTTTACATAATAAATCATTTTTATCAAAAGACTTAATCCAAGTAAAAAGCTGTAACAACCTTATGCGAATCTTCTGCATGCTGGATAGCCTTATGTAATGTGTTTGATGTGTGAGATAAGAAGCAAATCAGCTGCTGGCACTCATCAATGATTTCTCTGTTACAAATACGGCTTGCATCTGCCAATGTCATCATGGAACGGTCAGGATGTTCAATAATGTTAGGAACACCAATTAACTGATCCTGTACATCAGAAGGCTGTTGTCCGATTGTTTGAGGAAGAATAACTCTTAAATTATCGGGGTTTGCTTTCATTGCACCTCTTATTGTTGCGGCATTTGTACCGCTTGAACCGCCGCTTGTGATAACTGTATTACCCTGTATGACAAGGGCATAAGATAAAATTTCTATTATTTGCTGATGAGTAATCGGTAAATTTCGGCTTCCTATTATTGCAACCTTTTTCGCTGATTGTTGTATTGTTGCTAATTCCATCGCTAAAGCGTCAAGTGTGTTTGCATCATTTGCTTCGACTTTGTCCAAATCATCCAGCGGAACCATGA
>JAJQHF010000053.1 GCA_021199975.1 Candidatus Gastranaerophilales bacterium | reverse complement strand
GTAATGATATTATTCTCAACTTATACAAGGTAAATTTTATAAAAATATAAAAAAGGGTTGATTTTTTTTTATGACATGATAATATAATCTTACGAACTTCGGGGGATTAGCTCAGTTGGTAGAGCGCCTGCTTTGCACGCAGGATGTCAGGAGTTCGAGTCCCCTATCCTCCAAAACTTAAAAAAGAGGGTAAAAACCCTCTTTTTTATTGCCTTTCGCTCCTATTAAAATTTTGTAATTTAACCCCATTTTTGACATAAAAGGGACTAAAAAGGGACTGGCGGATTTCAATAGCTGGTTTTATTGAGTTTCAGCAAGTATGATTTTTAAACGTTGTTATATATTATTTTTTTGATTTTTATACCCTGTTTTTGCCGAAAAACCTGTAAATGCCTTACCTAACAATGCTTTTTAGAAGGGCAATATTTGCAAATGCCGTTGTTGTGTGTCAAGGATTTTGACAGAAAGTATCGCGAGTTTGACATAAAAGTCGGAAGAAATTTAAACACCATTTAAATGGCGTTTAAATAGAGTTAAAAACTGTTTTAGTTATATTTTATCAATATACCAATTAGAAACTCCAAAATGATTGAAGTTCCACTGTAAATCAAAATAGAAGTTAAATTTCATTGAATTATCATCCTTAAAATTGTAAAAATATTTATTTAACTGCGTTTTGCGATAACTTTCAAAAGCATCTTGAATTTCTCTTGCAAACTTTTTTCTAAATTCAGGATATGTTATTTCTAAGGTTTCTCTTGTTAGCTTATTTTTCAAAATCATCTTCAAAACCTCTTATATTATCAAGCTCTATATTGTATCTTTTGCCTTGCTTATCAACACAAGTCGCGTAATCTATCTCTGCATCTGCAAACTTGTTTTTCCAAATACAAATCAGCAAGCCAATTTCTTGTGTTTTTAAATTCAAAACCTTTGTTCCATAAAGTGCATAAACTTTTTCTGTCATTATTCATTCCTTTTAAGTATCAAATCTGAATAGATTTCATCAGGCTTTTGTGGATCAATTAAAAACTCCTTCATAAAGACAAATCTTTCTTCGTGTGCACTTTCACAAATTACAGTGTTGAAGTTGTAGAATCCGATTACTTTGTAATACTCATTATCAGAGTTTTTAAAGCCTCTAATCTTTTTAAGTTTGTATTTTTTGCCCAATTCAATCATTGTTACCTCTTATCAGCAGTTTTTCTAACTTCCTAAAATCTTTTTGTTTAATCTTGTATTTCTTACTCTTACTCATACGACCTCCTTTTCAGGTGTCGTATTCATCACTCTTAAATTAATTGATTTCAAGTTCAATGAGCTACTTTTCAGATTTCTTAACATAAATACATTAAAAGATTTTTATGCTAATATTAAATGGGAGAGGGATGTTTTATAATTTTTAAGAGGAAAGCATGAATAAACAGCAACTTGCGTCTAAAATTTGGGAATCTGCAAATAAAATGCGTTCTAAAATAGAGGCAAATGAATATAAAGATTATATTTTAGGTTTTATTTTTTATAAATTTTTATCTGATAAAGAAGAAAAAATATTAAAAGAAAGTGATTTTACAGAAAATGATATAAAAAATCTTACCGAAGATGATTCTGAAACAGTAAAATTTGTGCAAGATAAAATCGGCTACTTTATAGCATACAAAGACTTATTTTCTACTTGGCTTGCTAAAGGGTCTGATTTTAGTGTATCTGATGTAACTGATGCATTATCTGCGTTCACACGATTAATTAATCCAAATCATAAAAAGGTTTTTGATGGAATATTTAAAACTTTGGAAACCGGGTTAAGCAAATTAGGTGATAGTTCTGGGACACAAACAAAAGCAATAAGTGGATTAATTCATTTGATAAAAGACATTCCAATGGATGGAAGACAGGATTATGACGTATTAGGTTTTATTTATGAGTATCTGATAAGTAATTTTGCAGCAAATGCTGGGAAAAAGGCAGGAGAGTTTTATACTCCACATGAAGTTTCTATATTGATGTCTGAAATTGTTGCTTATCATCTCAGAAATAACAAAAAGATAGAAATTTATGATCCTACAAGTGGTTCAGGTTCTTTGTTAATAAACATTGGTCGTTCAGTCGCAAAGCATATTAATGATGCCAATAATATTAAATACTATGCACAAGAATTAAAAGAAAATACTTATAACTTAACTCGTATGAATTTAGTTATGAGAGGAATTATTCCTGATAATATTTATACGAGAAATGGTGATACATTAGAAGAAGATTGGCCATATTTTGAAGAAAACAAACCTGAAACATATCAGCCGTTATATCTAGATGCAGTTGTCTCAAACCCTCCATATTCACAAAAGTGGGATCCTACTGATAAAGATAATGACCCCAGATATTCAAGATACGGCCTAGCTCCAAAAGGCAAGGCAGATTATGCTTTTCTACTCCATGATTTATATCACTTAAAACCGGATGGAGTTATGACTATTGTATTACCTCATGGTGTTCTCTTTAGAGGAAATAGCGAAGGGGACATCCGTGCAAATTTAATTGAAAATAATAATATTGATACAATTATAGGACTTCCTCCGAATATCTTTTTTGGAACTCCAATCGCAACAATAATTATGGTATTAAAACAAAAAAGAACAAATACTGATGTTTTAATTATTGATGCATCAAAAGGCTTTGAAAAATTTGGAAAAAATAACAGATTAAGAGCATCTGACATTAAAAAAATAGTTGATACTATTGTAAATAGAGAAACAATACCAAAATATTCAAAAGTAGTATCTAGAGAGGATATTCGTAAACAAGATTACAATTTGAATATTCCAAAATATGTTGATTCATCTGAAACACCAGAAAGTTAGGATATTTATTCTTCTATGTTTGGCGGGATACCAAATTTAGAAATTGATGAGTTAAAGGAATATTGGGATTCTTTTCCTTCTTTAAAAAGTCATTTATTTAAAGCTATATCTGATGAATATTCTGATATGAATGTTGAGAATATAGAAAATGAAATTATTGAAAATGCCGATGTTAAAAGTTTTATTACAGAATTTTATTCAAAATTTGAATCTTTCAGATAAATTTTAAAAGAACTGCATAATGATAAGGCAGAAGAAATTAATATTCAAAAAAGTAAAAATATTATTTCTGAAGATATTTTTGAACGACTGAAAAATATCAAATTGATTGATAAATATCAAGCATATCAAATATTAGATGATAATTGGTCCGGTAAAATAGATACCGATCTTGAAATTATTCAAACAGAAGGGTTTGAGGCGACGAAACAAGTAGATCCTAATATGGTAATCAAGAAAAAGGATAATAAGGAAGTCGAAGTTCAAGAAGGATGGGCCGGACATATTTTGCCTTTTGAACTCGTTCAAAAAGTTCATTTATCAGATATGTTAGAAAGCATAAATACCAAGACAGAACGCATGTATGAGATCGCTTCTTCATATCAAGAACTGTACGATTTAATATCTGATGATGATAAAACAATTGATGCTATAAACGCAGAAGAGGATAAATTCGTAAATGATGAAGTCCTTAAAAAGGTCAAAGAAATAAATGATGAAATAAAGTGCGGAGCAACATTTGAAGAGAACTCTTTAGAAGATATTTTAGTAAAAGTAGCAGATTTAATTATGGAAGAGAAAAAATTACGTTCTGTGCTTAATAAAGAAAAGAAGGAATTGCACATCAAAACAAAAGAATTGATTGAATCTTTTACAGATGATCAAGTAATCGAATTATTAAAACAAAAATGGATTGAAACCTTAGTATCAGATCTTGAGAAGTTACCTTATGGAGTAATCCGAGATTTAACGACAAAAGTTTTATATTTATCAAAAAAATATGTCGTCACTTATTCTGATATTGAAAATCAAATAAGAGAAACTGAAAAACAATTAATTCCACTAATTGATGAATTAGAGGGAAACAAATACGATATGGAAGGCTTAAAACTGTTAAAAATGCTTTTAGGAGGCAGCAAAGATGCCTAAAAAAGTTCCAAGAATACGTTTTAAGAAATATACTAACGAATGGGAAGAAAATTTACTAAGTGAATTTTTGGAAGTGTCAAAAGAGAAAAATTTTTTGGAAGAATATGATAAAAATGATGTATTATCTGTTTCCGGTGAATGTGGGATAGTTAACCAAATTGAACATAAAGGCCGTTCTTTTGCTGGGGCTTCTGTTGCTAATTATGGAGTTGTAAATACAGGTGATGTTGTTTACACAAAGTCTCCACTATTAAATACCCCATATGGTATAATAAAAACTAATAAAGGCAAATCGGGAATAGTCTCAACTCTTTATGCTGTATATAAACCAAAAGAAAATGTTGATCCAAATTTCATAGAGTGTTATTTCGAGCAAAATGCAAGAATTAATAATTACTTGAAACCTTTAGTAAATAAAGGGGCAAAAAATGATATGAAGGTTACAGATGAGAATGCTTTGAACGCTGCAGTTACATTTCCTAATAAGAACGAGCAAAAACATATTTCTGAATTTCTTATGAATTTAGATGATTTAATAATTCAAAATCAAAAAATACTAGAAAAATATCTTTCAATAAAAAAATCATTGATACAAAAAGTTTTACCTACAAAGGATAATAAGCAAAGATTAAAACTAAAAGAGCAATGTCCCGTTTTGAATAAAAAAGTTGCAAAAGAGATTTTTTGTGAAATCTCAGAAAAAAATTATATAAATTTACCAGTATTATCTGCAACACAAGATTTAGGTATGATATTTAAAGAACCAAATAGTGTTACCCCTAATTTAAATAATAAAAATTACAAACACGTATCTCCAAAAAATTTTGTAATTCATCTTAGATCTTTTCAAGGTGGATTTGCACATTCTGAATATGAAGGAATTACTTCTCCTGCATATACTGTATTAAAATTTATTGATGAGGATTCTCATGATGATTATTATTGGAAATATGTTTTCATGTCTGAAAATTTTATAAAACGGCTCGAATCTGTTACCTACGGCATTAGAGACGGAAGAAGTATTGATTATAATGATTTTTTAAAAATGCAATTTTCATATCCAGATTATAGCATTCAAGTAAAAATTGGTAATATGTTTAAACAAATTGACAGAATTGTAAATTTATACAGAAATAAAATTGATAAATTAACAAAAATTAAAAATGCATTTTTAGAACAAATGTTTGCATAAAAGGAAGTATATATGACATTTCAAAC
>JAJQHF010000059.1 GCA_021199975.1 Candidatus Gastranaerophilales bacterium | reverse complement strand
AGCTGGCTAATATTTCGGACGTAATGATAGTTGTCTGAAGCAATCAGAGCGATAATACCACGCAATTAGCAGAAATATTAGAAGATATAACAAAAACAATTCACATTGAAACTGCGGAGGATTTATCAGGTTTTCAAGAAATAATAGATAAATCAATAAATATAGGTGTAACTGCAGGGGCTTCAACTCCTGAAAATATAATAAATGATGTAATTAACAAATTAAAAGAAATATAAGAAAGGATAACACAAAATGACAAACACAATTAACGACAAAGATGAATTCGTCAGATTACTTGAAGAAAGCTATAACTATAAGTTTTCGGCTGCTGATGTAGTTAAAGGAATAGTTATAAAGCAGGAAAATGACGGTTTCTTAGTAGATATCGGCGCAAAAACCGAAGCTTTTCTTCCTAACAGAGAAATTACAAACAATCAGGTTAATGACAGAGATTACTCTGAATATTTAACAATAAATGATGTTAAAGAGTTTTATATTTTAAGGGAAGAAGATGAAGACGAAAACGGCAGAATTATTTTATCTTTGAAAAAATTATCCTGTGCAAAAGCATGGCAGGAATTACAAAATGCTAAATATAATAATGAAACAATTACTGCTAAAGTTGTTCTTGTTGTAAGAGGCGGTGTAATAGTTGAAGTATCTGATTTAAGAGGTTTTGTTCCCGCAAGCCAGTTAAGAACGGGCGCTCCTTTTGACGGATTAATCGGACAGGATATTGAAGTTAAAGTTTTAGAAGCTGATGCAAAAAGAAATAAGTTAATTTTATCTCAAAGACAAGCTGTAGCAGAACAAAGAGAACAAGTTGTTGATGAAATTATATCTAATCTTGAAATTGGCAGTGTTGTAAAAGGTAAAGTTGTAAGAATTGCTGATTTTGGCGGATTTATAGATATAAATGGCGTTGACGGTTTATTACCTATTTCGGAAATTTCATGGCAGAGAATTAAACACCCTTCGGATGTAATTTCTTTAGGTCAGGAACTTGAAGTAAAAATCTTAAAAATTGATATGGACATGAAGAGAATAAGCTTGAGCTTAAAGAGAATGGGCGATAATCCTTGGGAATCTATTGAAAATGAGTTTCAAGAAGGTCAGATAATAAAAGGTACAGTAAATAAAGTAACTTCTTTCGGTGCTTTTATAAATATTTACCCCGGTGTTGAAGCACTGCTTCCTTCCGCAGAGATGGAACCCGCTAATGCAAATCCTTTTAATATTTATAAAGCAGGTGATGAAGTTGAAGTTCTAATTAAGAAATTTACACCTCAAGAACACAGAATTGCTTTAAGTGTAAAAGACATCCAAAAATAATTTCTGTAAGCGCATTCAGGTGTTTAAAACTAAAAGGGGAGATTAAAATCTCTCCTTTTTAATAAATCTTAATAAAAAAGAAAAAAGAAGCAAAAATAAAGATTTAAGTGTTTTAGTGAAATTGTAAATTGTAAATTTAAGGAGATTATAATGAAAACAAATCCGGTAGGCTCAATTAACGCATCTCAAAAAGGTACTGCAATCGGAACTGCGGCAGGTTTAGGCGCCGGCAGCGCATATTTAATAAAGAATCGTAAAGATATATTTGAAAAAGGTATTCAATCCGGTATTAATGCAGCAAAAGAAGCTGGAAAAACAATAAGTAAAAATAAATCAATTGCAATTGCAGGAGGTGTGGCTGCCGCTATTGTAGGAGCAACAACTGCTGCAGGTGCTTTAATAGGCAAAGGGATTGGTAAATTAGTTGATAAACATAATCAAAAAAAGCAAGACCTTGAACTTCAAAAATTTATAGATTTATATGAAAATCAATTAGAATCAGGCTCTCCGGAAAAACAAATCCCGCAAGAGCAAACGAAACCATCCAAAATTTAGAATATCTGACATTATTGAAAATGCCTTCTGTTAACTATAAATAATTAAGAAATTAAACTTTTGAATGAAAATATAAAATAGAAAGAAAATAATGAGTACAACTGCATATACTTTAGATGCACCATCTAAATCCGATAAATATTCAAAAATAGGAACAACAGCAGGTACTGCAGCAGGTATAGGCGGTTTGTTATTTAATAAACCTGCTTCAAATGCTTCATTTTCGGTTAAATGTGCTAAGTGTGAAAAAATGAGTATTAATAAAGATTTATTTGAAAAAACGTATATTATAAATAAAAATAAACCTGTAAAAACAGCTGTTATGGCAGCATTGATTGTTTGTGCGGCGACTGCTGCAGGTGCTTTAATCGGCAAAGGTATCGGTAAATTAGTTGATAAGCATAATCAAAAGAAGCAAGAAAAAGAGAATTTACATCAAGCAGCTTAGGAACTTATACAGAAACTACTGTCTAATAAAATATAAAGAGAAATACTTAAATTCAAGCTTCATATAATACAAATTCTTAAATTTTATTTCAGCATTTTTTTCAAATATTGTCCGGTAAAAGACTCTTTACATTTTGCTATTTCTTCCGGTGTTCCTTCTGCTACGATATACCCGCCTTCATCTCCGCCTTGGGGACCTAAATCTATTATATGGTCAACAGTTTTTATAAGGTCTAAATTGTGTTCAATAATTAATATAGTATTTCCTGCATCAGCAAGTTTGTTTATTATTTTAATCAATTTATCCAAATCATACCAGTGAAGTCCGACTGTAGGTTCATCAAGAAGATATAAAGTTTTTCCGGTTGCACGTTTATTTAACTCACTTGCAAGTTTTATTCTTTGAGCTTCACCGCCTGATAATGTAGTAGCACTTTGACCAAGCTTCATATACCCAAGACCGACATCATTTAATGTTTGAAGCCGTGTTTTTATTTTAGGAATACTTTCAAAAAATTCAAGAGCTTCTGATATACTCATATCCAAAACTTCTGATATATTTTTGCCCTTATATTTAACTTCAAGTGTTTCTCTGTTATATCTTTGTCCCTTGCAGACATTACATTTTATATATACATCAGACAAAAAATTCATCTCAATTTTTGTTAAACCGTCGCCTTTACAAGCCTCACATCTTCCGCCTTTAACATTAAAACTAAATCTCCCTGCTTTATAACCCCGCATTTTTGCTTCTGTTGTCTTTGCAAACAATTCTCTTATATGGGTAAATACATCCGTATATGTAGCAGGATTTGACCTTGGTGTCCTTCCTATCGGGGATTGGTCTATACATATTACTTTATCTATATTTTCAAAACCTTCAATATCATCTATACCTTGCGGTTTTGGCTTATTACTGTTTAACTTATGAAGTGAGTATTGATATATTAATTCATTAATTAAAGTTGATTTTCCGCTGCCTGATACTCCGGTTATTGCCGTAACTTTACCTAAAGGTATTTTTACATTGATATTTTTAAGATTATTTTTATTCGCATTAATAACCTTTAGAAAATGACCATTACCCTCTCTTCTTTTTTTAGGAATGGGAATAAATTTTTCTCCGCTTAAATATTGTCCCGTAAGTGATTTTTTTGTATTAATTATATCTTCAAGAGAGCCTTGCGCTATTATTTTTCCGCCTTTTTCTCCGGCATATAAACCTATATCTACAATATAATCAGCATTTCTGATTGTATCTTCATCATGTTCGACAACAATAAGTGTATTACCTAAATTCCTA
Organism: Candidatus Gastranaerophilales bacterium; assembly: GCA_021199975.1. Classification (GTDB taxonomy): domain Bacteria; phylum Cyanobacteriota; class Vampirovibrionia; order Gastranaerophilales; family Gastranaerophilaceae; genus Avigastranaerophilus. The sequence goes on along the minus strand of JAJQHF010000059.1, from coordinate 1,721 downwards.
AGACGTATTAAAGTTTTTATAAGCATATCATTATTGTATTGATGTAACCCGATTGAAGGTTCATCAAGAACATATAAGACTCCGGATAATCCGCTTCCTATTTGCGTTGCAAGCCTTATTCTTTGAGCTTCACCTCCGGAGAGAGTTCCTGCTGCTCTTGCAAGATTTAAATAACCAAGTCCTACATCTAACATAAATTTAAGTCTTGCTCTGATTTCTTCTAAGATTTGTTTTGCAATTGTAAGTTTATAGTCATCAAGTTCTAAATATAAATCAGAAAAAAACTTATACTCATCTTTTATTGATAATAATGAAACCTCATAAATATTTTTCCCCATTATTGTAACTGCAAGCGAAAATGGGTTTAATCTTGCTCCCTTGCAATCATTACAAGGAATTTGAGACATATATTCCTGAATATAATCTCTTATTTCATCAGAATTTGAATCATTGTATTTGTGCATAAAATAAGGAATAACCCCTGAAAAAGGTCTTGTCTGTGTGACATATCTTGTACCGCCAAATTCCTTAAATTTTAATTTTACCGGTTGGTTTTTGCTTCCATATAAAATTATATCTTGATGTTCTTTACTTAATTCTTCAAAAGGAAGATTCATATCAATTCCAAAATGGTTTGAAACAGAAGACAATATATCCTGATAATAAGGATTAGCTGTTTTTGCCCATGGATAAACAGCTCCTTGTGCTAATGATTTTTTTCTGTCAGGAATTAATAAATTTTCATCCATCTCAAAATGAGCGCCTAACCCTCCGCATGTTTTGCATGCACCATAAGGACTGTTAAAACTAAATGTGCGTGGTGCTAATTCTTCGAAGCTCAAATTACAATTTGGACATGCAAGTTTCTCTGAAAATATCATTTCTTTATCACCGATAATATCAACGATCAAAAGACCGTCGGCTTTTTCTAAAGCAATTTGAGCACTGTCTGTCAATCTTGATTTCGCACTCTCTTTTATAACTAATCTGTCAATGACAACTTCAATTGTATGTTTTTGAGTTTTGTTGAGTTCAATTTCATCTTCATCTATATTATAGATTTTTCCGTCAACTCTTACTCTTACAAAACCTTCTTGTTTTAATTCCTCAAAAAGATTTGAATATTCACCTTTTTTACCTCTTACGATGGGAGCTAAAAGCTGAATTTTAGTACCTTCATTCAAGGTAAAAATTTTATCAATTATCTCATCAATAGACTGCGGAGCTATCTCGCATCCGCAATTCGGGCAATGAGGAGTACCAACTCTTGCATACAAAAGTCTTAAATAATCATAAATCTCCGTTACTGTTCCAACCGTAGAACGAGGGTTGTTACTTGTAGATTTTTGGTCAATTGATATAGCAGGGGAAAGCCCTTCAATACTTTCAACATCAGGTTTATCAAGCTGTCCTAAAAATTGTCTTGCATAATTAGAAAGACTTTCCACATATCTTCTTTGACCTTCAGCAAAAATAGTATCAAAAGCCAAAGAGCTTTTCCCTGAACCTGAAATCCCGGTAAAAACTATCAATTCATTTTTCGGAAGCTCAAGACTGACATTCTTTAAGTTATGTTGATTTGCTTTTCTTATAATTATTTTATCGTTCATAACAATATTATGTCATAAAAACCAAAGTAATTTTAACCGAGAACAAATAAGTGCTAAATTTTTATCAATATATTAACTTTTGTAAAGATAAATATATACAGCTATAATCCA
>JAJQHF010000016.1 GCA_021199975.1 Candidatus Gastranaerophilales bacterium | reverse complement strand
TAAAAATATTAAAGGCAGAAAGAAATAAATAAGTACTCTGTATGATATAAAACAAAAAGACAGAAAATATGTTTCTTTGTTTATTAACATAAAAATCAAAACAGAAGCATAAATTAAAGTAATCAGACTAAAACATATATTTTTAATTTTTTTCTTTTTAGAAAAGATTATAAATAACGGTAATAATTTCTAACAAAAGAGGTTCTTGCAGAAATGTAAAATAATTTGGTCTATCAGACAACTCTGAAAAGAACAAAATTGATTCTTGCTCAATATTATCTTCAAGTACAAAAAGATTCATTATTAAAACAACAACAGCTGCAATTAGAGATGAAATTCCGATAAATATTTTTACGATTTTATTGGTTATAGCTTCGGGGGGGGGTGATGCAAGAGAAGATGAACAGCTTTTATTTCTTTTTATAAAAAATAAAGAAGCAAAGAACATCATTAAACCTATAAATATAACCAGCTCCGTGGAAGAGAATGCAATAAAACATAAAAAGATAATTATAAAAATATCTCTCTTTTTATAATTAATATCAGCCGCCAAATAATGATATTGTAAAATTAAACAAGCACCGGCAAGAAAGCTTTCTACACACGCATACATAATAGCAGGCAAAACTAATAAGGAATAAAAAATTAAAGAAAAAAGAGCTATGTCATATCTTTTTGTTCGTTTTACCAAAATAAAATTATATAAAGTTACTAAGAAAGGAAAAAGAAATAATGGTAAAGAATAAAACATAATTAATAATTCTTTTTTATCAATACCAAAAAAATAAGCTAAATGAACAGGAAGCTGATTTAAAATATTTACAAAATCTCTTGTACGTTCGGGAAGAATATATACTTCGTAGTTGTTGTCAGCAAGACTGTCTAGAATTTGAATACACCAAAACATGCCGTCTAAAAATAATCCTCTGCCAATAATTGAAGCATAGATAATAAATACAGCACTCAAAATTAATAAGATAACTGATAATATTAATATTTTCTTTTGTTTAAAAAAATTTGAATATTTCATTTTTACCCTCAATAAAATCAAATATTTTTAATACATTTTTTCCATGTCTTTTGATTTTTTCCGCCAATCTTTAATTACTTTAACATGTAAATCCAAGTATACTTTTTTACCTGCGGTAAATTCAATTTCTTTTCTTGCCTCTGTACCTATTTTTTTTAGCATAGAAGCATTTTTACCTATTATGATACCTTTTTGAGTTTCATGCTCTACTATAATTTTTGCGGAAATTCTGTCAATGTCATCAAGTTCTTCATAGTTTTCAATAATAACAGCAACGCTGTGGGGAACTTCTTCTTGAGTATATAATAAAATTTTTTCCCTGATAAGTTCACGTGCAACAGAACGCATTGTTTCATCAGTAATCTGCTCGTCATCATAAACTTTTTCACCTGCGGGCAGTTTTCTTATTATATTAGATATCAGAGTATCAAAATTTCTTCCCGTCTTTGCCGAAATTTTAATGCAAGGATAGTTTTTATCAAATAAAGTTTTATATGTTAAAAGATTTTCTTCTCTCTTTTTTATATCCTTTATTAAATCATACTTATTAGCCGCTATAAGCAATTTACCGTTATAATTTTTAAGTATATTTTCAACAATCCATTTATCGCCTCTGCCTGCGGAGGTAGAGCCATCCACAACAAAAATAAGCAAGTCTACATCAGGAATAGCACTTTTAGCTTCATCTACGAGGCATTCGCCAAGCTTATCAACAGGTTTATGTATTCCGGGAGTATCAACAAAAACTATTTGTGCTTCCTCTGTTGTTAAAATACCGTTAATTCTCCTGCGGGTAGTTTGGGCTTTATCTGTTGCAATAGCAATTTTTTGACCGATTAAACGATTTAAAATAGTGGATTTACCTACATTAGGTCTGCCTATTATTGCCGCATATCCGAATTTATAATGTTTCATCCTTTTTTTCTTCTTCCTGCTCTGATTTATCGATAAAAGGAGTATCTTTTTTCATTATAAGCCTTGAAATTCTTATACCGTCAAGCTCAATTACTTCAAAAGAAAGATTTCTGTCTTCAATTTTGTCGCCAATTTCAGGTTCACGACCCAAAAGACCGAAAACATAACCGCCAATCGTTTGAAAATCTTCATTCGGTATATCGAGGTCATATTTTTCATTAATATCATCAATATCTATTTGAGAAGAAACATTTAAAGAATAGTCATCAATCTTAATAAGTTCAGGTGTAGGAGCCTCATCAAATTCGTCATAAATTTCACCTACTATTTCTTCAATAATATCTTCAACCGTAACAATACCTGCAATTCCGCCGTGTTCATCCACAACAGCCGCAATTTGATTTTTTGTAGAGGTAAAGTCGCTTAATAAATCACTTATAAACTTATTTTCAGGAATAATAAGAATTTCACGAGCAAGAGATTTTATTTGGAAGTTTTCATTTTCGTAAGTTTTATCTCTTAACGCTCTCAGTGTATCTTTTGCATTAATAACTCCGATTAAATTATCAACGGTACCTTCATATACGGGTATTCTGCTGTGACCCGAGTCAAGGATTAAATCCATTAATGTTTCAAGATTATCTTCTGCATTTACAAATATAACTTTCGGTCTTGGAATCATGATTTCTTTAACGACAGTTTGAGAGAAAGAATAGAAATTAGAAAGCATGTCCGCTTCTTTATTATCAAGAACTTCTATTTTTTCACCCTCTTGAATAATTTTATCAAATTTATCTTCCCAATTTTCTTCTGCATCATTAGAATCTATTTCAACGGAGATATGAGAAATATTATTAAAATGTTCTCTTATTTTGCGTTCAACCATTTCCGTGATATCATCAGCTTCTTTAACCTGCATATCGGGGTCGACTTCAATTTTAATATTAACAATGAGTCCTGATGTTCCCATATTCATTGTTTTTAATTCTTTAACACAGCTTACGCAATGCAGATTTTCGGCTATTTGTTTAATAACTTCTTCGACCTGCGGTTCAGCAGAGAGTCCTGTTAAAAGATTAACGTTGTTTTTCAGCATATAACCTGCTAAGAATAAGAGCATTAAAGCAATTATGCCTGAGGCAATACCGTCAGGTACATGAGCAGCTTCAACGGGAAGAATATATTTTGAAATGGAAACAGCAATAAACGCAACAATAACACCTGTTAAAGCAACTACATCTTCATACCAAACATATTTAGTAGTCGGAGTATTAATTTTATGAACATATTTTATAGACTTAAAAAAATCAATGAAAGGGTTTGTATGTTGAACTTTTGATTCATCAAGAACAGCCCTAACAGCACTGTTTACAGCCCATGATTCAAAACAAATACTTAAAATAAGTATTATTGCAAGTATTTCATAATGATTTAAAAGGTCATCCACACCGTTTGTATTAACAAATATTTTGTTATAAGAACTGAGAAGAGAAACGGCAGCACCAAAGAACATAAGAATACAAGCGATAATTGTCCATACATTTGTTTCAAGCCCGTGTCCGAAAGGATGAACACCGTCAGCCGGTCTTGAACCTCTTTTTAAACCGACCATTAAGCAAATACTGTTAAACGAATCGACTCCCGAGTGAACAGCTTCGGCAAACATTGCAGAACTCTTAGTAAAATACCAGGAACACAATTTAATTAATGTAATAAATACATTTGCAAGGAAAGCCCGAACTACTGCACGAAAATTTAAACGATTACTTTCTGATTTTGAATTATTATTCGCAGGGGTTTCAGTATTTTCCTGCCCGGGAATAGTATCTGAACTCATTTTTTTCCTTATTTACAGTATTAAACAGAACAATTATAAAATAAAGAAATAAAAATGTCTATTAGTATAATAAAATATATACTAACAAGCAGTTTTAATTAAATCCATAAAAAGTCTTTAAAAATTTTTATTTCCGTAATAAAATAAATGCAGCGCAGCTTGACTCTGCCAAACAAAATGATTAAATATCATTTTGTGAAAGGTTGCACCGACGGAGCGATACCAAGTCAAAAAACTTAATATAATATATCGGAATGTAGCGCAGCTTGGTAGCGCACCGTGTTCGGGTCGCGGGGGTCGCAGGTTCGAATCCTGTCATTCCGATTTTTATTATCGAAATCAATCCTTATTTTTTGTATTTTAACGTCCAGTTTGATTATCACAGTCAGTTTGGTTATAAAAGCAAAGATAGTTAATTTTATTGAGTTTGAGGCGGTAGGAAATTTTGAAAAACGGAAAAATCAAACTGGACGAAAACGGACTATTTTCGGAATTTAACAGGCAATTTGATTGTAAGTTTGAAAGGCTTGTTATGTCTGAAAATAACACCGATTTTGATTTTTAACAAACAGGTGCGATTATTTTCGGCAATGCCCATTTTGAAAAAGGTCGGAAATTTAAGGGAAAATGTTGTCAAATTTTTGACAACTGGGGCTAAATTATATAAATTTTCAGTTTCTAGTTGCGTTTCATAAAAATAATTAACGACTACTGATTTGTTATAAATATTTTCAGCCCACTTACTTATCTTTTCAATTTATATTATATCCACTTACTTCTTCCATACGACCTCCTTTTGAATGTGTTGTATTTTTCACTTAAAATATAATTTTTTGCAAGTGCTATTTAAAAAGTATTCTAACTTACATAATTTGCTCATACATAGTTGTTAAATCACAATTCTTTCTATCAATATAACATTTGGCTTCTGGAGTTCCATTAAACTGCCCATGTGAATACCTTAATTCGTTTCTAAATACAATCTCGCATCCATTTAGAAGATTTTTAATTTTAGTATAAAAATTAAGTTGTGATTTGGGAACTTCAGTCCATATTGATTCAATTACAATATTTTTACAGGCTTCCGACAATGATGGAACTTTATATATTTCTAACGAATGATTAGTTGTTTTAGCATAATAATATTCTTTTTCTTCTATTCTGAAAAATCGCATAAGCGAAATTGGACAAGTATTCTCACATTTTTTTACAAGTTTTTCAATGTTTTTACCAGCTGCTTCAGCACAAAGCTTTTTTGAATTTATGTATTTAATATTGTTTTCGACTAAAACTTTTATCCATTTACTAAATGCATATTCTCTTAGATGACTATTTGTTTTACTTTCAAATTCTTTGTAGTTTAAATTTCTGATATTTTCAAAGTGGATAGACTCAACATTGTTATAACAAAGAAACATTCCATTCCCTTCAATAATACCCTCTGCTTTATACCTCCCATCTCTTTGAACACAAAAATTTTCGGGACCATCATTAAGCAAACAAATACAAGTAGTATTAAACCAATTTTCAAATTCATCCGGGGCAAATTCTTTGAAAATATGAGTACCGGTTACAAATCTATTCGTATTTAAAA
>JAJQHF010000026.1 GCA_021199975.1 Candidatus Gastranaerophilales bacterium | reverse complement strand
GTGCAATATATCTGTCAAGTTGCTCAAAATTTAAATCAGGCTCTTTAAGGGCGGAAACAATAATGACCTGCGAAACATTTGCGGCTTTAGGTCTTGTAATAAGAGAAGTTCTTTGCATAGCATTACAAATAAATGCCTGCATTGAGTTCAAATCGACCTGCTCAAGCTCAACAAAATCACCCGTATAAACTTCCGTTTTTTGTTTTTTCAAAACTGTTCGCAGTTTTGCCTCAACAATACCCGAGTCAGTTTCAACATAATAAAAATCCGAAAATATTTTAATTACACGCCCAATCATATAAAATATATTATAACAAATTTACACACAAATAAATGTTTAAGTTATAATTATAAAGAATAATAGAAGTGTATAAAAAGAAAAGAGAGAAAAAACATGGTAGAAACAAAAAAAATGGAAATACCTGTAGGCGGTAAAGTTATTACAATAGAAACAGGCAAATATGCAAAATCAGCTACCGGCTCAGTTACGGTAAGATGCGGTGATACAATGCTTTTTGTGCATTGCTGTGTAAGCCCTGAACCAAGAGTTGGTATAGACTTTTTCCCGTTATTAATTGATTATGAAGAAAGAATGTCATCAATCGGACGTATCCCCGGAGGATATAACAGAAGTGAAGGCAAAGCAAGCGATAAAGCAATTCTTATTTCACGTTTAATAGATAGACCAATAAGACCTTTATTCCCGAAAGGATACAGAAATGATATTCAAATTGTAGCGCAGCTTTTCAGCTATGATCAGCAAAATCAGCCTGATACATTAGCAATGTTGGCAGCATCTACAGCTTTAATGCTTTCAGGTGCGCCGTTTGAAGGTCCTATCGGGGCAGTAAGAGTATCAAAACTGGACGGACAGCTTATTGCAAATCCGACACATCAGGAGGCTGATAAATCTGCATTAGATATTGTAGTAGCAGGTACACATGACAGTGTAATTATGGTTGAAGCAGGCTGTAATTTTGTTACCGAAGATGAAATTATGGAGGCTGTTGAATTTGCACAGGTTGAAATAAGAAAACAGTGCGAAGCTCAAGTTAAATTTGCGCAAGAATGCGGAGTTACAAAAGAAGAATTTGTTAATCCTTATGATACAACAGAACTAAAGAAAATTATTGATGAAACGGCTCATGATATGATTTTTGATGCATATCATAACTTTGACAGAGAATACAGACAAAATAAGCTTGATGAAGCAAAAAAACTTGTTAAAGAAAAAGTTGAAGCTCTTCCCGAAGATCACTACATCCGTCAAATTATAGAAGAAACGGGCATTGACTTTGTTGCGGAAGAATTTAAAGCGGCTGAAAAGAAAATTATGCGTGCAATGATTTTGGATGAAGGTGTAAGAGCAGACGGAAGAAAGCCAAACGAAGTCCGCCCAATTTGGTGCGAAGTCGGTGTTATTCCGAGAGCTCACGGTAGTGCAGTATTTACAAGAGGTCAGACTCAGATATTATCAGTTGCTACGTTAGCGGGTCCCGGTATGAAGCAAGAACTCGACGGAGTTGACCCGGAAACTGAAAAAACTTATATGCACAAATATATATTCCCCGGTTTTTCTGTCGGCGAAGTTAAAGCATTGAGAGGTCCGGGCAGAAGAGAAGTAGGACACGGAAATTTAGCGGAAAGAGCTAACGTTCCCGCACTTCCTTCTCAGGATGAATTCGGATATACAATAAGAGTTACATCTGATGTTCTTGAATCAAACGGCTCAACTTCAATGGGTTCAACCTGCGGAAGCTCAATGGCTTTAATGAATGCGGGTGTTCCCGTAAAATGTATGATTGGCGGTGTTGCTATGGGTATGATAACAGAACCCGGAAAAGACCCCGTAGTTTTAACAGATATTCAAGGAATTGAAGATTTTCTCGGAGATATGGACTTTAAAGTTACAGGTAATGACGACGGCATAACTGCTCTTCAAATGGATATGAAGGCTAAAGGTATTGCAAATGATACTCTTAGAAGAGCATTGGCTCAAGCAAAAGAAGGCAGACTCCATATTCTATCAAAAATGAGAGAAGTTATAACCGAACCTGCAAAAGAACTTTCACCGTATGCTCCGAGAATATTTACAATGACTATTCCTGTTGATGATATAGGAACGGTAATAGGTCCCGGCGGAAAGAATATAAGAGGTATTATAGAAGCCTCCGGCGCTGAAATTGATATTCAAGATGACGGCAGAGTTACAATAACATCTAACGACAAAGAAGGTGCGGATATTGCCAAAAAGATGATTAATCAAATGACTTTTAAACCTGTTGAAGGTATGGTATGTAAAGGTAAGGTCGTAAAAATCGTACAATTTGGCGCTTTCGTAGAAATGGCACCCGGTAAAGACGGCATGGTTCATATTTCTCAAGTCTGCAAAGAAAGAATTGACACTATCGAAGGCAGATTAAATGTCGGTGATATTGTTACCGTTAAAGTTATAAAAATAGATGACAGAGGGAAAGTAAGCCTGACTATTAAAGGTGTTACAGAAGAAGAAGCCGCAAGCTGCATTTAATAAACTGTAAGAAATCAGTAAAAATAATATCCCAAATGTTTTTTTGGGATATTATTTTAAAAAAGAGGATAATTTGACAAATAAAATACCATACAACTGTATATTTGGGGGCGGCGGAATAAGAGGCATGTGCTATATCGGTGCCATACAGGCACTTGAAGAATGCGGCATAGAAATTGCTTCAATCGGCGGTTCTTCTGTTGGTGCTGTTTTTGCCGTTTTGTATGCAATCGGTTACAGTGCCGATGAAATAAAAGAATTTTTCCTAAACTTCAATATGCACATGTTTAGAGATATAAATATTAATATATTTGATTCTGATATATCTTTAAGCAAGGGTGAAATATTTCTTGAATGGCTGAGAGAAAAAATAGGGAAAAAAGTTCTCGGCTGTAATTACGATAAAAGTAAAAAAGTTTTTTTTAAAGATATAGAAAAAGATTTAGAAATACTGACAATAAATATTAATACAAATACTCCTTCAGTATTTTCAAAAAACAATACACCGGATGTTGAAATTGCATCTGCGGTAAGAGCTTCGGCAAGCTTACCCGGTCTTATGAAACCCATGAATATTGCTAATGAACTTCTTGTAGACGGTGATTTGATAAAAAGCAGACCGGCATGGAAAATATATGATAACCTCAATAACCCTAATACAAGACTTCTCGAATTCAGACTTGAAGGGTCGAGAAATGGCGAAGACATTAAAAATCCCGTTGATTATATAAATTCTGTTATAAGTTCTATTTTGTATCTTTCAACAGAAAATGTTTTCAATCTTTATCATAACAACGACAGATATGATTATATAGTTATTGATACAAAAGATATAATTTTGTTTGATTTTAATATAGACAGAGATGTAAAAGAAAACCTCATTGAAAAAGGATATAAAGTTACAAAAGAGTATTTCCTATCGGGAATTTTAGATAAAAAGAGAATAATATTAAATATATATGAAAAACTTTTAAATAAAATAACAATGTTGTATAAAACAATATCAAAACAAAACTTAAATTATTCAATAAATATAATCAATGAAATACTATCATCAATGTATGAAGATACAAAGTACATAGATATAGCAATATATGAAAAAATTAAAAATTTAAAAGCAGAAATCAAACAAAACACAAAAAAGCAGTTTTTATTCGGCGAAAAAACAAATAAAGAAAAGCAGATAAGCAGGCAATGTGAAAATATCATACATACACTTGAAGAAAGAATTTCTGACATTAAAAATTATCTAAAATAATTCTGTTACAAAAATTAATATTAAGGGCATGACCTAACAAATTATTTTATAATTAAACCTTATATAAACGGATAATGGAGAGTTAAATGCAAGAAGAAAGCATCTTACAGAGAGAAAAATATAAAAATTGCGGGAATGAGAATGTAAGTATAGCTGTATTCAAAATTGTAGATGGAATAAAAGATATTTTAGATGAAGACAGAGGACAAAAACAACCTTTATTCCTATCTATTAATGAAAAACTGCTGATTAAAATTGTAAAAGAATATATGACCGTTAAAAACAAACCATGTTTAGTCGGGATTACAGGAGAATCTGCTTCGGGGAAAACAACTCTTGTAAATTATGCTTCAAAAGCATTAAGAAAAAAATTATTTAATGAGTCTTATACAACATTATGCTGTGATGATTATTATAAAGATACGTCGGAGGAGTTAAAGCTTGCCGGAAGTTATGAAGAATTATATAAAACCGGATTTAGTTTTGACAAGCCAAATGCTATAAATTTAGAACTTATGAGAGCTCATTTAATAAGTTTAAAAAACGGCTGCGGTGTTAACGCACCTGAGTATGATTTTGTAACCTGTGAAAGTATTCCGAATAGAGCGTATAAAAATCCAACCCGTGCTGTTCTTGCAGAAGGTTTGTATGTTCTAGGCGAAGAACTTGTTGACTTATTTGATATTAAAGTCTATGTCTTTACCCCGTTTGATAAAATTAAAGAACGATGGTTTACAAGAGCAATTTCAAGAGGAAAAACAGGGTCTGCGGCTGAACATCAGTTTAACGACGTAAATACAACCGCACAAATATATATTAGACCGACTATGCAAAATGCAGATATTATAATAAACGGGTTAACAAGTGCCGAATATATTGAAGAAATAACAACAAGAATAATAAATTTAGTTAATGATGTAATTAATTTTTATAAATAATTTTATTTGAGCGAAAATGCTAAAATTAATTTATTTTTGTACTATATCTGCGGATATATAAAATTTGCCGTCTTTGTACTCTGCATTATTAATTAAAAGCTCTTTATTTCTGTTTACAAGTATTTCATTTTCAACTCCGTGTCTGACATTATAAGGGTCTGCATATATTGCATCAAAACCTTTAGGTAAATTAATTTGCCATATAATTCCTCCTTTGTAAGGAACAAATCTTTCTGCACTTTCTATTGATAATGCACTTGACATAAATCCGTGCTGTACCACGCTTTTTCCCATTATTTGTGCTGCAATTTCATTTAATTTTTCTTCATCGGAATTAGAAACTGCTTCTTTTATCATATTTCCAATTCCTTCTCCGGCTTCTGTTTCTATCTGATTTAAGATATTGCAGCCTGTTCCTCTGTATACGATTAAATCCCTTTTGGTTGAACATCTATCTAAAAGAAATGAGTTCATTTCTATCTTTAGGTGTTGTATCAATTGCACCTTTAAAAGAAGCTGTAAAGTTTTTATTAATAAAACAATCTTTATAATATGGTAAATTGTTCACTTCATTATTTTTTGCAGTATCAACAGAACTGCTAAAGTTTTTATTTTTAGGAACTGAAGCATTATCAAAATTATAATTCTTACCTTCACCGTTTAGTCTCAATTTTGAAATATTCATATTTATGTAAAGTAG
>JAJQHF010000230.1 GCA_021199975.1 Candidatus Gastranaerophilales bacterium | reverse complement strand
GTTATAGTCTTTGCGTAAACTGATAAACCGCACATTAAAATTATTAAAACTAAAAAATTTTTCATAAACCTCATACCTTTTTTGCCAGTTTATGAAAGAGAAATAAAAAAGATAACAGTTGGTTGTATATATTAAAAAGATATAGAAATATAACCATGTATCACGATTTACAAATGTTTTTAAAAATTAAAATTGTGACACATGGTAATTTACTATGACATTTCCATTAAGGTTTTAATAATTATAGCAGTACCGCATCTTGAATCGTATGTCGAAGATGAGAAATTACCGTCACTTACATACATACCGCCTGTATAAGTAGTCGTTCCGGAGTATACATATGCGGATGCACATCCATGTTTTCTGTATCCGGTTCCATTATAGCTTTCACAGAACATTAATACACCTGACATCGCCGAACAATCAGTATCTTCAACTCCATATGTTGCACAGGCTGATGTATAATTATCAATGTTTCTTTCTAACGCATCAACAGCGGCTTCTGTAAAGTCTTCGAAATAAATACCTTTAGGAACTATGGTTGTTGTCTGGCCTAAAGTTTGTCCGTTATGCAGGTATGTATTGAAATTACAGCTGGATTCTCTGTAATGGATAGCGCAAATTGCCTCAGCTGGAATTGATACGCCTGTGTCAGCCAGTACTTGGGCTGCAATATCTTCATAAGTTTCTTGATTTTCTTCATAAATTTCTTTTATTTTTTCTAACTCTGCTTTTTGAGAATCAGTTAAGTTTTCTTCTATATCAACATCCATATCTATTGAAGAAACAGAAACGGCATTCTCTTTTTCGGTTTCCTCTGCTTTCATTTCATCAATCTGCGAATTTACATCATCTAATTCAGTTTGTTTTGAACTTATTTCTGATTCTATCTCTGATATAGCACTTTCTTGTTCTGATTTTGCGGTTTCTAATGCTGTTTTTGCCTCATTAAATGCTGCTAATGTTTCCTTTACTTCATCCGAACATTCAAAACTTACGGTATTACCGCTCGAATCTTCCCAGGTTCCGCTGGTTATACTATTTTCTATTTCTTCTCTTTCTTTTTCTAATTGTTCCAGGTTATCTTCTTCGTCTGTTAAAGAGTCATTATATCCGTCTAAAGTATTATTCAAATCATCTAATGCAGCTTCATCTTGTGAAAGCTTTTCTTCTGCATCAATTTTTTCTTGTTCAACTTCTGCAATTTTAGCTTTAATTTCCGCAAGTTTTTCAGAATCGCCGTCTTCTCCTTCAGATTCTATTGAACTTTTTTGTGATTCCAATGTTGAAAGTGAATTCTCCAATGCTGTTATATTTGATTTGTCCGAATTTATTTCGGATTCTGTTGTTGAAATTTCTCCTTCTGTATCATTTATGTTTATCTTTAATTCATCAATATTACTTTTGGATGTTTCTATTGCCTCCAAATTTTCTTCTCTTTGTTGTTTTAAACCATCGGGTATATTTTCATCATTTTTTACGGCTTCATCATAAGCTTCTTTTGCATCATCATAAGCCTTCTGCTCTTCTTCTATGCCTTCGCCTGAATATATGGCATCTTTTTCATCTCGCAGAGAACTTATATCCGTTTCAAGCTGGCTTTTTTGTTCTTCTAAGTCTTCTAACGTTACGGCTGTTGATTCAGAGCTTGTTGTGCTTGAGGTATTTGATGTACTGGCTGTACTTCCGCTGCTGCCTGTGTTTCCGGAGCCGCCTGTGCTTCCGGAGCTTCCTGTGCCGCTTGTACTGCCGGTATTATTAGAACTGCCAGAACTGCCGGTACTGCTTGTTGAACTTTCTGTATCATCGTCAACTGTTGCAGCTGAATTACTTGCAGTTTCTTCAACAGCTTCACTTTTTTCTTCCGTAGTTTCGCTTTCTGTTGCAGCAGTTTCACTTTCTTCCACAGATGCTTCACTGTTTTCTTCTGTTTCTGACTCTTCTGAAATATCCGCTGTTGTATCAGCAGCTGTAGCTTCTTCTGTTTCAGAAGAAGTATCAGTTACAGGATTTTCGGTTGTTTCTTCCGTAACATTCGTTCCTATATCAGCTGCTGTATATTCTCCGCTTTCTATACTTTGCAGATCATGAGCTAAATCATCAAGTGATGATTCTCCGCTGTTATAAAAAGCATTTATTTCTTCTTCGCTTAAATCTCCGCTTCCGTCTGAATCTAGTGCATTTATTACACTTTCATCCGAAAGTACTTCATTTATTGCTTCTATCATTATTTCGACATACTCATTACCAACACCGGAACTTTCAGCATCGACTAATTGACCGTTTACTATGTCCATTGACATTATTTCATTAATACTTTTGGAAAATATTGACACATCTGCATTATATTCTTCAGAGAGATAGTCTTTAAACTCACTGCTGTACATAAAAATACTTATTGCAGAATTATCATAACTTATAGAGGAATTCTCATCAGTTACCCCTTGTTTTTCTTGTAAATAACTTAAAAAACCTGCTTTAATTGATTCAAAATTCATCTTATTTTCCTTTTCCCTTTAATATTGTTTTTCGGTATTTTAGAAACGTAACTTTAGACTTAATCGTTTATTTTTTACAATAATTTACAATTATTAATTTTTTGTCATTTTTGTTAACATATATAAATTAATTGATGAATAAATTTTTAATTTAGTACATAATGTAAAAAGAAAATGATAATGGATATCAATTTATGAATTATTCAAGACAAAGAGAAATAATTTTAGACACACTGAAAAGAAATGCGGTTCATCCGACTGCGGAAAAACTGCATGCAATTATAAAAGAAGAACATCCCGATTCTAATATCGGAATAGCTACCGTTTACAGAAATTTAAAAAAAATGGCGGAAGCAGGTACTATAAAAAAAATAAGCGGGCTTGAAGATGCCGAGCATTTTGACCATAATACATGCAATCATTATCATTTTATTTGTAAAAAATGTAAAACGGTTTATGATATAGAAGCGGGTGTTGCACCTTTTGTAATTGAAAATACACAGCAATTGACTTCTTTTATAATAACAAATTATGATATAGTATTTCATGGTATATGCAAAGAGTGTCAATCAGAAAATTAGTTTGTTGTCGCTTATATTTATAAAAATAAAAAATTAAACTTATAAAAAGAAAAGGAGATATTAAAATGGAAAAGTATATTTGCACTGTATGCCACTATGTATATGACCCTGCTGAAAACGGAAATGTTGCTTTTGAAGATTTACCCGAGGATTATGTATGCCCTTTATGCGGTGTCGGTAAAGATTTATTTGAAAAAGAACAATAATAATTTAATAAATAATAAAAAGAATAAAAGAAAGTTAAGGTCATGATTTTTAAAAAAATTAAGGACAATATTTTGTATGCCGGAATGAATGATAAAGATAGATTGATTTTTGATGAATTAATTCCTCTTGACCACGGCACAAGTTATAATTCCTACGTTGTAAAAGGCAGTGAAAAAACAGCTGTTATAGATACAATGTATCCTAAATTTACGGAAGAATATATAAAATCTTTTGATGAAAACGGAATAGAAAAAGTAGATTATATCATTGCAAACCACGGAGAACAGGACCATTCAGGCAGTATACCCGCAATGCTTAAAAAATTTCCTGAAGCAATTGTAGTTACAAATGCTGTTTGCGCAGGCAACATAAAAGAAATGCTGTTAGTTCCGCAAGATAAAATTAAAATTATTAAGAATGATGAGGAATTATCACTCGGAGATAAAACACTTCAATTTAAAATTGCTCCCGGTGTTCATTGGCCGGACACAATGTTTACATATATAAAAGAAGATAATATAATTTTTACCTGTGATTTTCTTGGCGCTCATTTTATTTTTGATGATGTTTTTGCAGTTCCTTCAAAAGAACTTGAAAGAAGCGCAAAAAAATATTTTGCGGAAATCATGATGCCTTTTAGCTCTGTTTGCAGAAAATATACGGAACAACTAAAAAATTTAAAACCTGAAATGATTTTGCCGAGTCATGGTCCGGTTTATAAAAATCCTGATTATATTCTTGATTTATATGCCGATTGGGCAGGAGAAAAAGGTAAAAATTTAGTTTTACTTCCTTATGTATCAATGTATTCTTCTACGGAAGAAATGATTGATTATTTAGCAGAAAAACTAAAAGAAAAAGGAATTTCATCCGTTAAATACGATATGGTAGACGGAAACCTCGGTGATTTAGCTGTTGCTTTGGTTGACGGAACTACAATTATTTTAGGAACATCAATGGTTTTAGCAGGCCCTCATCCCGCCGCTTTTAACACAATTTATTTGGCAAGTATATTAAGACCGAAAGTTAAAATTGCTTCTTTTATCGGTTCTTACGGCTGGGGCGGAAATCTGTTCGGCAAAATGACAGAGATGCTCGCTCCTTTAAAGCTTGATATTATAGACCCGATTTTAGTTAAAGGCAAAGCTAAACCTGAAGATTATCTTAAAATTGATAAAATGGCGGAAGAAATATATAAAAAGCATAAAGAATTAGAACTTATATAATTGATTAAATATTTACGGATTTTTCATTTCTCATTGTATTGAGAACCTTTTTTGCCCGTTCATATTCAACGGAAAGTTCTATCGTAAAGTTTATTGCTTCAATATCTCTTGCTATTGCTTCTTTACAGGAATACATATCTTCAATTGAGCATTTAGAAAAAGGAGAAGATAATCTTTTACTTTCTTTACATGCTTTTTTGAAGATTTTTTGAGATTTGTAATCAAATCCGGGTAATTGTTTTTTAAATCCGTAATATTTGTGCAAAGCACGGGCTATGGTGTATATTTCGGTGTCACCCGAATTAAAAATAAACATTTCTCGTGTTTCAAAACTTATTTTTATTGTTTTTTCAAAAATTACACCGATTACAAGGTTTAATACAAACGCATTAAATCCCTTTGAAGGAGTCAAAAAACCTTCATTTTCTCCGATAAAAGAAAGTAATTTGTCTGCATTTCTGAATTTATATACCGAAAGCCCTTTTAGCTTAATATATTGAACTAATTTTTCAGGGGAATTAATATATTTTTTTAATAAAACCTTCAGATTTTCATTAATTTCTTTTTTCTTTTTTTCAGTTTCTCCTGAAATTTTCAATGTGGCAAATGGTGTCATTGAATGTTTCGTGGTCGAATTCTTGAAATAAATAGATTTATTATTCATTTCTTTTTTATGAATTAAAGATTTTAATTTTTCCAAAATATGCATAATATCCCCCTATATATTAATAAAAACATTTTGCGTGCAAATATTGCCATAAAAGTTTATAATGTAAATAATTTAAAGGTGAGGGATTGAACACATACTATAAAAAATATGTTCCTTATTTATTTTTATTTCCTGCAGTTATAATGCTTACTGTATTTTTTTTCATTCCTTTTTTTGAAACAATAATTCTAAGCTGTAAAGATTTTTCAACTGATATATAC
>JAJQHF010000134.1 GCA_021199975.1 Candidatus Gastranaerophilales bacterium | reverse complement strand
GATTAGAATCGGAATAATTCTTTCTATTCTTTTGTTTTTTAAATTCAAGCATTTTAATTTTTGCTTGTTTTTTCTTTTCATTCAGTCTTTCAATATTATTTTTTCTTTCTTTTCTTTCTCTCATATCAGAATGGGTATTTTTAATTCTTTCATTGTTATAAGAGATTAAATCATCATAAATTCCCAAATCATAATTAATAGGGCTGTTATTGAGTATATTTATTTGTTCGATTATTTTGCCGGCTAAAGACAAACCTTCTTCTATGTCATAAATATAGTCATCAATATTTTTGGTATCATGGGATTTATCCACATCTGATACATCATTATCCATTGACACATAGCCATTTAATAAAATTTCTTTTTCGCTGCTCATTTTAATTCCTTTCTATCATTATATAGGCTGTCAAAAAGTATAATCAAACATATTTTCCTATATACAATATGTTGAAATTTTGTTTCCATTCCCTTTATTAAATTATTTTTTATATACTTGTATTCATAGTTTATTATATATCGAACAGAAATACAAGTGTTAATGTTAATATTCTTTACATTATTTACATTATATAGTATATATTTTGTGGAATATACAGTTAAATCAATAATATTATATACTTACATAGTCTTGCATATAAAAATTTATTAATATTACTATTCATTTGTGTTAATATTTTGAAAAAGGGAGATTGAAAATAATATGCACGAAATGTTTGCGCAGATGATGGATTTTTTTAAATCAATGGGGATATGGGGTTTAGCATTAAATTCTTTTGTAGAGAGTTTCTTTTTGGTTCCTCCGCCTGATATTCTGCTAATATTTATGGACTTGGCAAACCCTGCAAAAGCCCTGTTTTATGCACTTGTATGTACTATAGCTTCTGCCTTCGGCGGTGCTGTCGGTTACGGTATAGGTTATTGGGGCGGACGTCCCGCTTTTAATTGGCTTTTCAGAAAAGGCGGTATGGAAAAATTTGAAGCGGTTGAAAAATTATATAATAAATACGGTACTCTTGCTGTTTTCTTTTCTGCATTTACACCTATTCCGTACAAAGTTTTTACTATAGCCAGCGGTATTTTGAGTATGAATTTTTGGAAATTTATGATTGCCAGTTTTTTTGGAAGAGGATTAAGATTTTTTATTGTAAGTATAGTTTTAATGCTTTTCGGCGAAGCTATAAAACAGTATATTGAACTTGTAATTATTGCGGTTACGGTTGTTATTATTTTATTCTTTATTATTTTATATAAAAAAAGAAAGTCATTTGTATAAAATTTTATGCTGATAATGTTTACCTTCCTTTTTATTTATAACTAAAATACTTATACAATCTGTTTAATGTATTTCTTTTATCTTTTAAATTTGATACAATTGCAGAAGGATTTAAGGAGGCATTATGAGGAAATTAACTTATTTGGGACACAGTGCTTTTTATATTGAAAAAGATTGGGACGGAGTTTTAATCGATCCTTTTATTACGGGAAATCCTCTTGCAAACTTTGACTATAAGCAAAAAAGAATATCTCATATATTAGTAACTCATGCGCATTTGGATCACTTAGGAGATGCAATAGCAATTTCAAAACATTCGGGCGCTCCTATAATTGCTGTTGTTGAACTTGCTCATTACTGTCTTGAAAAAGGCGCAAAAGCAATAGGGATAAATATAGGAGGAAAATTAAATTTACCGTGGGGAAGTGTAAAATTTCTTCCTGCCATTCATTCAAGTTCTAACCCTGATTTACCTTATGGCGGAGTCGCAGCAAGTTTGCTGATTGATATTGAAGGTACAGTAATATATCATGCCGGAGATACTTCTTTAATGTCTGATTTCTCTTTAATAGGAGAATTATATAATCCTTATTATGCTATTTTACCAATCGGCGGTTTTTATACAATGGATATATTCGATGCCGCAACTGCTGCAAAAATGCTTTATGCTCCGGAAATTATTCCTATGCATTATAATACATTCTCTAATATAAAAGCAGATGTACAAAAATTTGCGGATTTAATTGAAGCTCAGGGACAAAAATGTCTGCCTTTAAAGGTAAATGAATATGTTGAGTTATGATAAAACAAAACCTACAGTTGCGTTTGTTGTACCAACGGGAATCGGGGCTTCAATAGGCGGATATGCGGGGGATGCTTCGTATACTGCAAGGATGTTCTCAAAAGATTTCAATATTATTGTTAATCCTAACGTTGTTAATGCGGCTTGTTTTTCAGGCATTTCAGATAATATGTTATATGTTGAGGGCTGGAGTCTGTCGCAATTTTTTAAGGGAAATTTAAATTTAGTTCCTTCAAGAGGTAATAAAATAGGTATTATTTTTGATAAAGGTATATCACAAGACATAATAAATGTTCATATTAATACAATAAATGCGGTTAAAACCGTTTACGGAGTTAATATTATAGGCTATGAAGTCACAAATTCTCCTTGTAATGTAAGATTTTTTAAAACTTCGTCGGGAATTTCATCGGGCAGTTTAGAAAATAATAAAACACTTCTTGATGCAGGCAAAAAACTTATAGCGAAGGGGGCGCAGGTAATTGCCGTTGATTGTAAATTTGATGAACCGCCTGAGGATGATTATAAGAACGGAAATGATGTTGATGTGGTAGGCGGGATTGAAGCTGTAATATCTCATTATCTTACAAGAGAATTAAAAGTGCCCGTTGTACATTCACCAGCATTTGAAGATATAACAATTTCTAAAGAAATAGTTAATGCAAAATGTGCTGCAGAATATATAACTCCTACATTTTTGCCTTGTTTATTAATTGCTCTTGATAATGCACCGTTAATTTTTAATAAAAAAGTGGAACATTATATAAGTATAGATGATGTTAAAGCTCTTATCATGCCTTATAATTCTTTAGGTTCATCCATAGTCGCAGATGCAATTTCTAAAGAAATAAAAGTTTTTGCCGTTAAAGAAAATACCTCTGTATTAAACATCACGAAAAAAGTCATAAATAAAAGTGATATAATAGAAGTAAATACGTATAAAGAATGTAATTACATACTAAAGGAATTATTAAATGCAAAATAATAAAAAAGGGTTTACTCTGAGTGAAGTTCTTGTTTGTCTGATGATTGTCGGCATTATAATGGCGCTTTCGGTCAATTCTATAAAAATAGTAAAAGAATCTTATGTATCGCTGGCTTATTACGCATTTAAAAATCTTCAAGGTATGGTAACAGAGCTTTTTTCAGGACCAAGTCCTGCCGGTTCGGTAATAGACTTAAGCTATAACGGCATTAAAATTTCTTATTTAACAAGGCAATGTATTAACAGCAACGGTAATATAATACAGGTATTAAAATCTGATGATGAAGCAGGAGCCTGGAATACTCCATATTGTTCAGCAAGAGGCGGCGAGGGAACTACGGATGGAAACGGCTATAACTTTTTCTGTAACGCTTTAGCCCAAATTTCAAATACATCCGGTACAATAGATTGCAGCAACCTATCTGCGGTAAATTTTGAAAATTCAGACAAAGAACCATATATTTCCGGGTTAACTACAACTCCCAATTTTATAACTACTAACGGGCAAAGGTTTTATGTTTCGGAATGGGTGGCGCCAAGTGATACTCGTAGTGTTTCTTCTGAATTTGGTTACAGACTTGTCGGAATAGATTTAAATGGAACATCCAATCCTAATATTACTGATAATAGTAATTCATCTATTCCGCCTGATATTGTTACTTTTATGGTTTTAGATAACGGGGAAGTATTCCCTCTTGGTGTTGCTGCCGATAATTATGTTTTAAATAACAATGTATATCTATATATAAATGCAAGATTAAAAGGTTATTATTATAGTACCGCCACTACAAAAAGAGATTCGGACACCATTCCTGAAGATTGCAAAGTGAACGGAACTTGCGATTATGCGGTTGTACCGGTTCAACAAGTAATAAAATACGGTTCTAAAGCAGATAATGAAAGGACACATGCGGTATTCTCATACAGAGAAGCATATTGCGGTGCTACCGACAGCAGTAAATTAGCGTATCCGGGTTATTGTCCATCAGATACTTACGGATTGTGTCCCGGGGGAACGCCGACCGAAGGCGAAGAAGCTAATCAACCATTTGACTTATGCAGAATTGATACCGTTAAACCTGCATTTAGGTTTAGCTTTGACTAATATTTCATATATTATGGAATTTCGGCTTTGATTATATAATATAACTTTTGTAAAAAAAAATTATTTATATAACAAAAATTATATTTACAACATTTATAAAAACTGTAGTTAAAATGAGAGTATTTATATATGGAAGTAAAAGGAGCTGTTAAAATTATTCCGGTGGGTTTAATAATAAAGAAAACAGACCCTAAACAAACAATAGAAAATGTTGAGTTAAGAACAGCACTGGAACAAGCAGTAGAAAATGCAGATTTATATGTAACAGAAAGAATGGCATTAAATAAAAAATTCTACCCTAACGGAGGAGGTTTTGAACTTTTCTCTAAAAATAATGATGAACCTCCGGTATTTATGTTTTATAGCAATAAAAAAGGCGGAAAAAGCAGTGATTCTTTTACAAAAGAAGTTGAGTCCATTAAAATTCCTGAAGATATCTGCCGAATAAAAACCGGAGTAAGAAATTCCTCAAAAAGTAATTATCAAGCTAATTTAGATAACGCTTTGAGAAAACTTAAAAATGTGCTGAAAGGAAATATATAAAAAATGAATGTAACATTTTCTTCTTCAATTCCTTCTGATATTTCTTCAAAATATTTGTCACCCGAATCAAGAAAAAATACGGTAGGTATTTTAGGAAGCTCAAAATCCACCGATGAAATAACGGATTACATGACAGCTTGCGCTGATATTACAAAAGGAATTATATTAAGCGGAAAGAATATTGTCCATGGCTGCGGAAATCAGGGAATTATGGGAACTGCTTATGATGCAGGTAAAACATATTCTAAAAAAGATAAAGACGGCAAACCTGAACAAAATCTTGCTATTATTGCAAACCCGTTATGGGGAGATGAAGATTTAGATAACTGTATTCCTTTAACTTCAACAAACAGTGAAGCTGAAAGAATAGAAAAATTTGCACAAGTTGCCAATTCTTTTGTTATTTTCCCAGGAAGTTCCACTACGTTGCAAGAAGCAGCGACTTTAATTACAAAAAATTATTACGGAAAATCGGAAGATAAAAAACAAATTATTTTGGTTGGTAAAGATTTCTTTAAAGGCTTACAGGAACAATATCAGAAATTATATGATTGTAAATTAATAAAATGCCCGCCTGAAGAACTGTTTACCATAGTTGATAATGAAGAAGAAATAAACGATATAATAAAATAATTGAGGAAAACCCCACTGCCGCTTAATTATCAAAATATTTTGCTTCTTAATGCGGCTTATCGTGAAATTTTCCTCTGATAATTTTATTTTTTAATTAATGAGTTTCCTGTCATTTCTTCGGGTTTTG
>JAJQHF010000084.1 GCA_021199975.1 Candidatus Gastranaerophilales bacterium | reverse complement strand
TTTATATTCTTCTTTTGTGTCAGAAAATTCATAGGCTGATAAAATCAAATTTTCTGCTTCTTTAATTGCTTCTTTTTTGTTTGTATAAATAACGGCAATTGTTTCACCTTCTGCCGCAGGTTCACTGCATTTTTGAGTCAGATAAATTCCTGCGCTGTAGTCTATTAAATCAGTTTTCTTTTCTCTTCCCGCACCTAAGTTCTTGCAAGCTTTTGCTATCTTTAAAGCATCAATATTTTTGACATAGCCTGTTTGGGTGGATTTAACCTCATATTTAATTGCAGCCTGAGGTAATTTTGTATAATCATCAATCACAGATGTATCGCCGTTTTGAGATGATATTATTTCTTTAAATTTATCCAACGCTTTTCCGCTTAAAATAAGTTCATCCAAATATTTATACCCTTCTTCTTTTGACATAACTTTACCTGCTTTTTCAAAAGCAGTTTGAACAAGTGTATAGGTTATTTCTTTTAAATCAGGTTCCATATTTCCTTTTAAAAATTCAATAACCTCCTGAATTTCTACAGAGTTGCCGACCGCTCTGCCTAAAGGCTGATTCATTGAGCTTATTACAGCACAAATATTTTTGTTTAATCGTTTTCCGACTTCAACCATAACTTCCGATAATCTTTGAGCTTCCTCCGCTGTTTTTATAAAAGCACCCGAACCGTATTTAACATCGAGTATTATATGATTTGCGCCCGAAGCAATTTTTTTTGAAACTACGGATGAAGCAATCAAAGGGATAATATCAACAGTTGATGTAACATCGCGCAGAGCATATAATTTTCCGTCCGCAGGTGCTAAAGAAAGAGTCTGCGCCGCAATTGCAGTTTTATGCTCTTTTACTTTAGTTTTAAATTCTTCTATTGATAAATCGGTTCTAAAATTTGGAATGGATTCTAATTTATCAATTGTTCCACCCGTATGCCCCAATCCTCTGCCTGATAATTTAGCAGTATAAATACCTGCAGCAGCCATTAACGGTAAAAATATTAAAGTTATTTTATCACCTACTCCGCCTGTGGAATGTTTATCTGCAATATTATCGGAAATATCAGATAAATCCATAATTTCGCCTGACTCTACCATATATTTTGTAAGCCATGTAGTTTCATCAAGGTTCATTCCTTTAAAATATATTGCCATTAAAAGCGCACTTGTTTGATAATCTTCTATTGAATTATCCATTATTCCATTTATAAAGAACTTTATTTCTTCTTCATTTAATGCCTTACCATTTTTCTTTTTTTCAATAATATCAATAATTTTCATATAAACTCCGTTTCTATAAAAACAAAAAAGCCTGAAGGTTATTAACTTCTCAGGCTTATTAATAATTTTTATACAATATATTTATTTCTTTTGAGTGTTTAAATATTGAATAATATCATTTGTAACATCAACACCGCCTGCATATACAACATTGTAATCAAGAATAGCATCAAGTTTTTTTGAAGATGCAACAGACTTACAAGCCGCAAGCACATTTTCTC
Source organism: Candidatus Gastranaerophilales bacterium (assembly GCA_021199975.1). Classification (GTDB taxonomy): domain Bacteria; phylum Cyanobacteriota; class Vampirovibrionia; order Gastranaerophilales; family Gastranaerophilaceae; genus Avigastranaerophilus. The sequence goes on along the minus strand of JAJQHF010000084.1, from coordinate 3,982 downwards.
TTATTACTTTTTCTTTTTGAGTTTTTAAAGAATAGATTTTATCTTCTTTTGATTGAAATTCTTTTTGAATTTGTTCTTCAAAAGTCTTTTTTTGGATTGGCGAATCAATTGCCTTATACTGTTTATCTTTATCTATAGCATACTGTTGTAATTCCAATAATTTATTATCAATATCTTTATAAGCATTACGAGCAAAAGTATATTCCGTAAGCACTTTATCAAAATCCGCATACCCGATTGTTGATGCGTTTGCACTAATATTAGCGGCAAACATTATCAGTAAAACTGTTAAAATAAATTTAAACTTAAACATTTCTTCCTCCTATATACATAATTTTACCAAATGATACTAACAAAGACAAGAAAATTAATTATTTGAATTTTATAATATTTTAAAAATTTATATCTATTATATAATAAAATCAGAGAGGAATATAATATGTTAATAGTAATGCAGCCGAATGTATCGGAAGAAAATATTAAAAAGGTAATAGACTACATCAAACAGCGTGGTTTTGATGCACATATTTCAAAAGGCGAAGACCACACGGTTATTGGCGCTGTAGGCAGAAAAGTTATCGACAAAAGAGATATTGAGCTTTTAGACGGAGTTAAGGAAGTAATAAGAATTTCTTCTCCGTATAAATTGGTCAGCAGAGTATTTCAAAAAGAGGACACCGTTATTGATGTAAAAGGTGTTAAATTCGGCGGCGGACATATAGGCATGATTGCAGGTCCCTGTACGGTGGAAACGTATGACCAAATGGATGCAACTGCCGCAAAACTGTCAAAATACGGAGTAAAAATGCTAAGAGGCGGTGCTTTTAAGCCAAGAACCTCTCCTTACGCATTTCAAGGATTGGGTGAAGAAGGATTAAAAATTCTAAAAGAAGTTGCGGATAAATATAATATGGCTGTTACTTCGGAAGTTATGGAAGTTTCTCAAATACCTATGTTTTTAAAATATGTTGATATTTTACAGGTAGGCGCAAGAAATATGCAAAATTTTAATCTGCTCAAAAGTTTAGGAGAAATAAGAAAACCCGTTCTTTTAAAAAGAGGATTAAGCGCTACTATAGAAGAATGGCTGATGTCTGCCGAATACATAATGGCAGGCGGCAACAGGCAGGTAATTTTATGTGAAAGAGGAATAAGAACATTTGAACATATTACAAGGAACACACTTGATATAAGTGCAATACCGGTAGTTCAAAAAATAAGCCACCTGCCGATTATTGTTGACCCGAGCCATGCAACAGGATTGAGAGATAAAATTGCTCCTATGTCAAAGGCTGCTGTTGCCGCAGGTGCCGACGGATTAATTATAGAAGTACATAATTCACCTGATACCGCTGTATGTGACGGCGCTCAATCATTATATCCCGAGCAGTTCGGAGAACTGTATGAAGAGCTTAAAGCATTAGCGTCTGTCATTAAAAAGTCATTTTAATAAGACAATTTATTCCGGCTTTTTTACTAAATCAGTATTTGGAACATTTTCTGTTTGTCATAAGGTTATCTAAGGATAACCTTTAAAATTATAACCTGTTGAAATTTTTTATTCTGTTTTCAATCGGCGGGATTTAATGTATAATCAATGTGAGAGTTTTTATAAAAGGGATTTAAAATGAATAAAAATCAATCAATGGGTATATGGCTGGTAATCGGCATTTTGGTTCTTGCATTAGGTTCAATGCTTTTTACGGGTCCTTCAACTTCTACAAAAATGCTTACTTACACAGAGTTCTTAAACAAGGTTAAAAATTCGGAAATAAAAGAGGTTATAATTGAAAACGATACAGTAACGGCAGTTCCTGTTGACGATGCTATAAAAACCGAAATAAACGGAAAAGAAACAGTAACTGCAAGTCTGCGATACAGAGCCAATATCCCCGCAAATGATAATACTTTTTATAATACTTTAGAAGAAAATAATGTAAATGTAGATATAAAGAAAACAAATGAAACATCCTCCTTTATGGGAATAATGGGTACTGCATTTCCCATATTATTAATAATTGCATTCTTTATAATCCTTGCTAAAATAATACAAACCGGCGGTTCACAAGCATTGTCTTTCGGTAAAAGCAAAGCAAAAATGATGCTGGACAGCAAAGTAAAGGTTACATTTAAAGATGTCGCAGGTATCGATGAAGAAAGACAAGAGCTTGAAGAAATAGTTGATTTCCTTAAAAATGGCGAAAAATATTTAAAACTCGGCGCAAAAATTCCGAAAGGTGTTTTACTTGTCGGTGCGCCGGGAACAGGTAAAACATTAATGGCTAAAGCCGTAGCAGGAGAAGCAGGTGTTCCTTTCTTCTCAATAAGCGGTTCTGATTTCGTTGAAATGTTTGTCGGAGTCGGAGCTTCAAGAGTTCGTGATTTATTTGAACAGGCAAAAAAACATCAGCCTTGTATTGTATTTATAGATGAAATTGATGCCGTGGGCAGACAAAGAGGAGCAGGCTTGGGCGGCGGACACGATGAAAGAGAACAGACTCTTAACCAATTACTCGTTGAAATGGATGGTTTTGACGGAAATACAAATATTATTATTTTAGCAGCAACAAACAGACCCGACATTTTGGATAATGCTCTTTTAAGACCGGGCAGATTTGACAGACAAATTATGGTAAGCATGCCTGATGTAAAAGGCAGAGAACAAATTTTAAAAGTCCACGCAAAAGGTAAACCGCTTGATAAAGACGTTGATTTAAAAGTATTGGCAAAACGCACACCCGGCTTTACAGGCGCTGATTTACAAAGTTTACTTAATGAATCGGCATTACTTGCCGCAAGAAGAAACAAAACGGTAATTAATATGCAGGAAATTGATGATGCTATTGACAGAGTTATTGCAGGTATAGAAAAGAAAAGTAAAGTTATGACCGATGAAGATAAAGAAATAACTTCGTACCATGAGGTAGGTCACGCACTTCTTGCTAAATTATTGAAAAATTGTGATGAACTGCATAAAGTTACAATTATACCTAGAGGATATGCACTTGGTATTACCTGGACAAAACCCGAAGATAATAAAGTTCACGTAAGCAAAGCAAAACTGTTAGACCAAATTACAATGACATTAGGCGGCAGAGTAGCGGAAGAAATAGTATACGGAAAAGATAAAATCTCAACCGGCGCTTCAAGCGACCTTGAGAAGGTAACAGAGGTTGCAAAAAAAATGGTGTCACAATGGGGTATGTCCGAAAAAATGGGCGCTATGACATACGGAAAATCACAGGAGCACGTATTTATGGGACGTGACTTCGGTACAACAAGAGATTTTTCGGAAGAATTTGCTGCCGATTTAGACAGAGAAGTTAAAAATATAATTGACGGAAGATATGAAGTTGCAAAACAGCTTCTTAACGAAAACAGAGATTTATTGGATGCCGTTGCAAAAGAACTTTTAGAGAAAGAAACTCTTGATGATGATGATGTAACAGGTATTATTGTCAAAATTAAAGGCGAAGAGTTTAATGATAATTTATAACGGGTATTTTATAAAGAAGGAGAATTTATATGGCATCTTTAGTTGATTCAATCAGAAGTATGACCGGTGATTCCTGGTGGATTGTAAAAATTGCATTTTTCTCAGCTGTATTATTTTTTATTTTATATGAAAGTTATTATTATCCGCCTGATAATACACCTATGATGGCATTTTACTCCATAATCGGTATGTTGTTTTTGGGGTGTGCATCGATAACGGTTAACCGAAATATTAACAATAAATCTCCGTTATTTCCAAGTTTATTTAGTATTCCGGAAATAATAATAAAATCAATTTGTTCAACAATCGCAATTTTACCGGGGTTATTATTGTATTATTTATGTATGGTTTTTGTACAAACAAGTTTTGAGTTTGAACCGTTTGTTATGGCTGTAATTTATATCTGTATCACAGCTGTTTTTTCTCCTTTTATTTTTGTACCTGTTGTTCTGTACAGTGTAAGAAGCAAATTATCGGATGTTACCC
>JAJQHF010000034.1 GCA_021199975.1 Candidatus Gastranaerophilales bacterium | reverse complement strand
ATTATAGCCGTCATGTTAACGGAAGCTTCAATTATATATTTTTCAAAGAAGAAGATAATTTTATAAAATCCGGTAAATATTTTTCCCAAAAAATCATATATTTTAGGAATAAAAAGTTCATTTTCAGAGAGCTTATAAAGAAAATCAGGCATGGCATTTTTGCTGCATTTATGGTGGAAATATGCGCTTATTACCGCCGTTAATCCTATTGCAATCGTTAAAATGAAGAGCATATTCCAGGATAATCTGAATATAAACAGAATCACAGGAAATATAACATATACGCATAAAGCGCCCAAAGAGAAATTCATTGATTTTTCTTTTTGTATTTGTTTAACTGTATTTTCTCCCTCAAAAATATTGAAATAGGCTCTGAATATATAATAAGCACTCATAAAAGAAGTCAGAAGCACAAGAAAAAGCAATGACATGTTATTTGTATTGTTTATGGAATTTATAAGCAATTCTTTAGATATCAATCCTCCAAAAAACAAGCCTGATAAAGATAATGCACCTATCAGCCAGGCGGCGGACAGGTAAAAATCAATTTTTTTTAAGCCTGATATTTCTTTCATATCAATCGTATTGCATATTTTGGATATATTACCCGTACATAAGAATAAAAGCGCCTTTGTGCAAGAATGGATAACAAGATAAATAATTGCAATTACAATTTGCCCCAGCCCGATAGCCGTAAACATCAAACCTAATTGAGAAGCCGTTGAATAAGCGAGCATTTTTTTAATATTTGTCTGCCCTATAGCCATAAATGCACATAAAACTGCAGTTATTGTTCCAACCGTCAGAATTATGTTTAACGAAACCGGTTCTAACAAAGGGTAAATTCTGATAATGAGAAATATACCTGCGCAAACCATTGTTGCAGAGTGAATTAATGCGCTGACAGGAGTAGGCGCTTTCATTGCATCTATAAGCCACTGTTGAAAGGGGAACTGAGCCGATTTTACAAAAGCGCCTATTAAAAACAAAAGACAGATTAAATTATAGACATTCGGATAAGTCAGGCTTTGCATTTGGATTTTAAAATATTCTAAATTACCGAAAGAAAGAAAACTACCGCCCGATTGTTCCATATAAAAAATTGAAAAATATGCAAATATAATTATTCCGCACAATAGCGCCGTATCGCCAATTCTGTTTATAATAAATACTTTTTTCGCTGATTTTGATACATCCTCTTTGTTATGAAAAAATCCTATTAATAAATAGCTTATAACGCTTACAAGTTCCCAAAAAATATAAAGCTGAATTAAATTGGGCGAAAGAATTAATCCCGCCATTGCAAAATTAAACAGGTTTAAATATATAAAATATCGGTTAAATCCTTGTGTATCCTTCATATAGCCATAAGAATATATTTGAACGAATATGCTTATACTCGTTAAAATTGCAAGAAATACTAAAGAAATATTATCAATATATGAACCTAAAAATATATTTAATTCACCCGTATTAAACCAAAGAAAACTGTTTTCGGCAACAAGCGAATCAGATGTAATCAAAAATCGTGAAAAAATAAACCCTGCTGCTGTTGATAATACTGTTAATAATACGGTTATTTCTCTGTTTAAGGTAAATTTAAAAACCTCTGCAGAAAGTATAATTAAGCTGACCCATAAAGGTAAAAACAATATGAGAAGTATGTTATTTGCGCAAAAATCCGTCATCCTTTTAACTCCTCAATTTCTTCAGATGTAATATTTTCTTTATTTTTGTATATAAGATAAATAAGTACAAGCCCTATTGCGCTTTGAAGAGCCGAAACAGCGGTTATAAACAGAGCAAAAACCATCCCGTTTAAGAAAATATAATTTTTAAAACTTGTAAATGCTATAAAATTTAAATTTATTGCAGACATTATTATTTCTATACATATTAAAGCCTTTATCATATTTCTCGATAAAACAAGTCCTGCAAAACCGATACAAAAAATAATTAAAGCTAAAATTATATAGTGATATAAGGTTATTTCCATTATCTTGTTTCTCCTTTAAAGGTCAGCAATACGGCAATTCCGATAAGAACAATTAAAAGATACAGTCCTAAAAGTTCAAATGAATATAAATGGCGGGTAAATAATTCGGAGGATAATTGTTTTGTCGTATCATCATTTGTCAGTATATCGTAAGATGACATATACATCATTAAAGCGGGTTCAAATTTAAGAGTTTCTTTAAGAAACAATATTACGGAGGAAAAAATCATCAAAAGTCCCGAAATACATAAGAATGAGCGCATTGAAAATTTGAATCGGGATACCTGCTCATTTTTATAATTTGTTATCATTACCGCAACAGTAAATAAAACACTCAATGCAGCGCCGTATACGGATATTTGTACGGCTCCGTTAAATGGGGTATGCAGTGAAAAAAATAAAAATCCGAAACTAAAAAAACATACGAGTGCAAAAAATACCGCATTCATAATTTTTTTTGTAAAGATTACCATAACACTTGTAAATATTATTATGGCTGATGTTATATAAAACATTAGTGCATTTAATTGTTCCATTAATTAATTTCCTCTTTAAAAATTAAATCTTTTTTATTTTTAGAAGCTAATTCATACTCTTTTGTTATTTGAAGAGCGCCTTTCGGGCAGTTCTCAACACAGTTCGCACAAAAAATACATTGAGAAAAGTCAATTATAAACTCCTTGTCAATCGTAATTGTTCCTTTAGAGGGGCATACCTTTTGGCAGAGCCTGCATTTTATGCACTTTTCTTTATTATATTTAATTTTACCTCTGAAATTATCATTTAATATTTTCTTTTTTTCTGGATACATAAGTGTAACATCAGATTTAAAGCCGTTTTTTAAAACAATATACAGCCCTTTTGCAAGTTCTTTCAGAGGTTTTATAAAACTGTACATCATAACATCCCCCTAAAATATTGAATAAAACAAATAACCATAAGGTTAAATAAAGCAAGCGGAATAAAGATATACCAGCACAATTCAAGTGTTTTATCGGTTCTGAACCTCGGATATGCGGCACGTATCCACATTGTAATAAGTATCAAAACAAATGATTTTAATATCAGCCAAAAGAATTGTTCAAGATTTTTCAAAATTTCACCTGTGATTAAAGGAAAATTGAGAAAATCCGACAGGTAACAACCAAAGGGTGAATTATAACCTCCTAAAAATAAACAAGCGGTAAATGCGCTGAATATAAAAGTTAAAGCATATTCGCCCAAAAAGAACATTGCAAATTTCATGCCCGAATATTCGCAATTATATCCTTCCGCAAGCTCGCTTTCCGCTTCAGGAAAATCAAAAGGTATTCTGTTCAGTGTTATAAGCGAGCACACAAAAAATATTATAAAACCTAAAAAGGAGGGAAAAATATTCCAATTAAAAACAGAGTCTTTCTGCAAAATTACAATATCATTTAAATTCATTGAATTTGACAGAATAATAATTCCCGCAAGAACCATAAACAAAGGAATTTCAGCGCTTACAGCCTGAATACAGGAACGAATGCCGCCGATTAGGGAATATTTATTTCCGCTTGAATATCCCGCAAAAATCACACCAATAACGGGAAGTGATAAAATTGCAAGGAATAATAAAATTCCGGTATTTGATGAATAAGGTATTACATCCTGCGAAAACGGTATCAAAAGATAAACGGTCATAACAGGCGCAAAAACAATTACGGGGGCAGTAAAGTAGATAAACTTATCCGCATTTTTCGGTAAAATATTTTCTTTAAAAAGAATTTTTATTCCGTCCGCCGCTGTTTGTAAACAACCGTATAAACCGACTCTATCGGGACCTTTTCTTCTTGTAAAAAAAGCAAGATATTTTCTTTCAAAAAGTACAAGAAATAAAACCATAATAACCATTATAGCAGCAGCAAATATAAAGTATAAAATCTGTCTTAACAGAAATATCAGCCATAAAGGAACATTGAATTTTAATAAATATTCGGTAAAAATAAGCTCAAATATCCCCATTATCTGTCGACCTCCGGCATAATAATATCCAAACTGCCAAATACAGCCATTAAATCAGGAAGAAGCTGATTTTTGGCAATAGTGTTTAAAATCTGTACGGCATAGAAAGAAGGAGTCCGCCATTTTACTCTAAATGGAATATTTGTTCCGTCTGCTTCAACATAACATTCAATAAGCCCTCTTGTCGATTCAACCTGCGATAAAACACTTCCATTTGGTTTTATTGAAACAGGGTTGATTTTTGTATTTATTTCACTGTCTTTTTCATCAGATAAAAGAAAGTCTGCACACTGTTTTATAATTTTATTGCTTTCCTTCATTTCCTCCATTCTTACGGTAAAGCGCGCATAAGAATCAGAGTTTTGGCTTACGGGAACATTAAAATCAAGATTTTTATATACAAGATAGGGAGAATCTTTCCTTAAATCTTTATTTATTCCGCTTGCCCTCAAATTTGCACCTGTTATAGAGTATTGAAGCGCATTTTCTTTTGTTAAAATACCTGTTCTTTGAGTTCTTGTTATAAATATAGGGTTATTTGCAATTAAATCTTCATACTCTTTAACAGCCTTAGGAAATTCTTCCGTAAAAGTTTTTATATTTTTGAGCATACTTACGGGAATATCTCTTTTTACACCGCCAAAGGTGTAATAATTATACATCATTCTTGCACCCGTTAAATCTTCAAAGATGTTTAGCAGCTTTTCTCTTTCAATAAAAGTATAAAATAAAGGTGAGGTTGCGCCTAAGTCAAGAAGATAACAGCCCAGCCACAAAAGGTGAGATGTAATTCTATTCATTTCCATTGTCATTGTTCTTATATATTTTGCTTTTAGAGGAATTTCAACGTTAATTAACGTTTCAACTGCGTTTATATAAGCGTATGAGCAAAAAAATCCCGAAAGATAATCAACTCTGTCAACGACGGGAAGATATTGCAGATAATTTCCAGTTTCAGCCTTTTTTTCCATTCCCCTGTGCAAATAACCGATTATCGGTTCAATATTTACAATGGTTTCTCCTCTTAAATCTACCTTTAATCTAAGCACCCCATGAGTTGAAGGATGCTGCGGGCCTATATTTATCTGCATTGTGTTAATTAAGGCTTCATTCATAATTCCACGCAAGCCTTTCATCCTGCATTTTATAATTCTTTCTCATCGGAAATCCTTCAAAATCATCAGGAAGTAATATTCTTTTCAAATTTGAATGATTAATAAAATTTATGCCGAATAAATCATATATTTCACGTTCATCCCAATTTGCACTTTTGTAAATATCTTCAACAGATTTAATTTCTGCCTCATCATATTGTATATTACAGCTTATAGCACACTTTATGTTATACTTATCCGAATTTAAAACATAAGTTATTGTGAAAAAACTGCCGTTATCTTTTGCAAAAATGAAGTCTAGTCTTTCAAATAAATAACAGGCGGCTGTTTTTAAATATTGAAGAATATTTGTTATTTCATTTTTATTTATATAAAATTCCCGTATATCGGGCAGAATTATAT
>JAJQHF010000020.1 GCA_021199975.1 Candidatus Gastranaerophilales bacterium | reverse complement strand
TACTTGGATTTTCAGGCAATACATCATCAATGGATTTAAAATCTATTCTAAAGGGGGCAACTCTGTCTTGTACTATTTTTTCAAATTCTGTTATTGTATCATGGTTATTATATCTTGAAAACTTCTTATTTATGGAAAATAAATCTTTATTACTGAATTTCTTATTAGGGAACATTCTGCAGCCGCGCATATAATATTCATAATCTCTAAAAACTTTTTCGCCCAGTTCTTTGTCCTTAGAAACGCACATTAAACAATTAGGAGCTTTATAGTACCCACCCGTGCCGTTTCCTATATACAAACCGTCTAAGCGGTGTGTCAAATTTGCTTCTATGGCTCTGTAACTGTTTCCTTTTCTAAATTGTTCATAATCATCATAAATTAAACTTATTGTATCTCTTACATCTTCAGCTTCATCACTTCTGCCTGCAATTTTGGTCAAAATAACATCTCTTGCTTTATTACAAACATTTTCTCTTTCTGCTCTTAATTTTGAAATAGCAGGCTGATATTTCATCTGTATTGTTTTTTTTGCATCGGCAAATGTTTGAACACCTGTTTTAACAAAAGTGTCTTCACTCCCTGTAAAGCTGATTTTAGACCGTTTTATGGGGGTATTATACATTTTTCCAATAGGATTAATATTTATTGAACTTATATTCATATATTCAGCCTTCTATTAATAATTTTTTATCTTCAACAAATTCTTCGTATCTTTTTTTTGAAATTTCAGGTTGTGCATTTTTTATATAATTTGTAATAACTTCTTGAGTAATCGGCTGTCCTCCTCCTTTTGTCCATATAACATCACACATATCGAGAATTTGTCCGTTATTTATTTTTCTTTCTGTTTCCAAATTTCGATTTTCAATACTCTCTGCAAGCGACGGATAATCTATACCCTGTGTTTTATATTGAGCAAGAGAATATTTTAGCATTTCTTCCGTATTTTTGCCTTCGGGCGGTTCTATGGACATTTTTATGGGGAAAACATTTTCATCTTTCATATTAACACCTAAATTATTAGGATGGTTTGTTGCCGCAAAAACACTGCAATGATATTTTTCAGAGCAGGTTTTAATAAAATCTTCAAAATCTTTAGCGGCGGATGATTTTTTATCAAATACTTTATCTGCTTCATCTATAAATATAATTGTTCTTGTTCTGTCTTTGTTAAACTGTTCCTCGCTTTTTTCTGCGGTATCATATATTTCTTGCATAACTTGAGCAGCTGATGTCTTCACCATACATCTGATTTTCTTAATATTACATCTTGAAGCCTGTGCAACCGATTTTGTAATATGGGTTTTGCCGTTACCTATCGGACCAAAAAACAGAATACTTCCAAAAACATCGACATCTTCGCCTTGTTTTTCCCTGTTTACTTTATCAATAAATTCTCTGTTCAGTACCTCCATTTCATAATTATATCCCGCTACATCATCAACACCTTTTTTATCAGACAGTTCTGCCTTTATTTTTGATTCCGAACCAGCATTATCCATATCTTCAATCAGCTTTATGCTGTCATAACTTATTTGAAGCATTCTGTCCGCTATTTCGTTTCTTATATCTGCTGTTTTTCCTGCCTGCTTTATTTTTCCGTACATTTCCTCTAGAAATTTACCCGAATCGGGGCTTTTAACATCACATCCCTGTAATACCGCCTGAAATTCCTCGGGTGTCATATCTTCTTTTAATGATTTTTCTTTTATTTGTGTATCTAAAGCTTTTAATTCATCAAGGCTCTGTTTCCAATTTACAATAACCTGATGCTGGGCAGGTCTTACCTGTGAATATTGGGGAAGTGTCATATTATCATCAGTTTTTTTATTAATCTTTATGCCTTTAAAACTGTATTGGCTGCCTATATTTGCTATTCTCATTTTTTATTCTCCTTCGTCTATTTTAAATTTATCAAAAGGTACGTTAACTTTTAAACCGACCCTGTGAGAAGCGGTTGTACCTTCATCAAGTTTATCCGGATTTGTTGTATAGAATATTATTGTAGAGTGGAAATCTTCATTTGTATCGCTCATTATGTCTTTCATAGAAGCTATTTCGGATTGGGTATTACTGTCTTCTCTAAGCAGTTTATCCATGCCGTTTACAAAAATTAAAGAACGATTTCCCGAATTTTGATAATTTTCTTCAGCCTGCTCAAGTGTATCAAGAATATTTTTCTTCATTTCATCTTTATTCGGCAGTGACGGCAATTTTACATAATTTGTATTTGTATTTTCTGCCTGTTCTCCTGTCCAATCAATAATTTTTTTCATTACATCGGGGGTATCACCCGTCAGCATAATACAGTTAGGCAGTTTCGCCGGAGTGCCATATTTTAACGCATATAAAGGAGCAATATATCTGCTTTGCAGCGGTTTTTTAACTTCTTCTTTTTGTTCTTCAAGAGAATTCATATTCGAAGATTTAACCTGTTTTGAACCAATGTTAGAATCTCTGCAATCTAAAAGCATTGTCTTTGAAGCATTTATTGTATCTTTTTTACTTCTGACATCTTCATCAACTCTTTGCAGTCTTTTTTCTTTATCCTGTTCACGAGAATTTATGTTTACCAATTCTGCTATTCCTAAAGTTAATATATCAATGGCAGCTCTTTCGGGAAGTGAATATCTCCAGGACAAAAATCCTCTTGCTTTATCAACAGCCTCTTGTTTCTTTTGTTTTTCATAATCAGCAATATCTGCATTATTTTCAATAAAATCAGCGGCAAATTTTTTATTTTCATCAGATGCATGTTTTAATTTTTCAGGGATGTAATAATAACCACTGTGTGTTTCAAAAATCGTTCTTATGTCTTCCTCTTTTTTCGCTTTTTCAAATCGTTTTTCATCATAATAGCCCGGGTGATGATAACTGTTATTTTTTTTCTCTTCAACGGGAAATCTCATATCCGCTTCTTCATCACGTCCTTGAGAAATTAAATAATTTCTCATTTTGTCTATAAATCTGTCTTTATTAGAAGGTACTCCATAATGCTTTTCTTCACCTCTGCCGTGTTTAGTATAATAGTCTGCTTCTTTTAAAAGATATTCAAAATCCATATACTCTTTATCTGCGGGAGTATAATTTTCTAAATCTTCTTCGGTATTAAACATATCCAAAGCTTTTTCTTCTTTATGCTGCAATACGTACATAATAATAATATAGTCTTTTTGGTCTCCGAATACTTCCAATGCTTCTTCATCTCTGTCTTGAGAGAGTAAATAATCTATTAATTCTATGTCTAAATCTTCATTATATATTCCATCTGATTTTAAACCTGTAATATCCTCCAAGTTTTCCGAACGTACTTCTAAGGCTTTATCATACTTGCCTTGAGTCATACACGCATCCATAACATCAGGCACAATATCATATCTATCCGAGTATGATAATGCTTCATCTATTCTATCTGCTTTAACTAGAGCGTATACTTCAGGAATAGTTGTCTTTATTGAAGGATTGTTGTTTTCCGGTGCATTTTTCTTTATATCCAAAACATCATCAGTTCTGCCTGCTTTTACCAAATCATATATTATTGAAGTTAAAATATCACAGTTTTTGTCACTTTCTGCCATCTCTAAAACTTTATCAATTCTTCCGGCTTCAACAAAGTCGTATATTATAGGAACAGGAACAGAGTATTCATCATTGTTTTCTTTAACAAAATCTATAACATCATCTATTCTGTCGTTATTCGCCAAATAATACGCAATATCATAATATGTTACAATGTGACCATCTTTTTTCAATACTTCTAGAATACTTTTCGTATCCTTAGTCGCATCGGTCATCTCTTTTTCCCACTGTTCCTCCAATTCATGATATTTTTTTAATTTATAATCATCAGCAGGTACCAATCCGCAGCTTAATGCGATATTAAACGGCAGGCTTGTTGTTGTATAATAACCTTTTTCTCTGAAATATTTGCCATTTTCTGCATCATTGACAAAATAAGGATCGATACCTCCTCTTCTTAATAAGGAGTTCATATCTATATAAGGTGCAGCACTATGTAAATATATCTTTTTTTCATTTTCTCCCTTAAAACTCACATTTTTAGATTCATTCATATTTTGCATTGCCAAACAATTATTTGAATAAACTTGTGCGTGATTTATGCAGGCTGTCTGCTTTGGACTTGCCATATTTACAAGATCTTCTGCATTTTGTTTTCTTATTTTATTTGTTCTTTTGCTTCTTACATCACAATTACTTACCGGTTTTATCATAAAGTTTTTCTCCCTTTCTTACACCATTATGTATAAAACCTTATATAAAATTTTTTTGCCATTTATTACATTTTTTGGCATAAAAAGTTACAATACTTAATTTTTTTAATCAGAAACAGTAAAACCAGATACAGCGCTTAACGATGATTTTAAATATGATTGCAATTCTTTGGAATATTCATTTTTATCGTGATTTATTAAGTACTCTTTTGCATCGTTTCGAGCTGTTTCAAGAATATATAAATCTTTTGTCAAATCGGCAAGATGAAGTTCATTAAGCCCGCTTTGCCTCAATCCTAAAAATTCGCCCGGGCCTCTTATTTCTAAATCTTTTTCAGCTATTAAAAAGCCGTCATTAGATTGAACAATAACCTCTAATCTTCGTATCGTTTCTTCATTTCTGCTTGATGATATCAATATGCAATACGATTGCAGACTGCTTCTTCCGACTCTTCCTCTTAATTGATGAAGCTGTGAAAGTCCGAACCTTTCAGCATTTTCTATAACAATTACCGTTGCATTCGGAACATCTACACCTACTTCAACGACTGTAGTACAAACTAAGACATCATACATATTATTTTTAAAATCAGACATAACTTTATCTTTTTCGTCTGTTTTCATTTTTCCGTGAAGCAAGCCGACTTTTAAATCCGAAAAAACACCGTTTTGAAGTTCTTCCGCTTCTTTTGTTGCCGCTTTTGCCGCAAGTGTTTCCGATTCATCAATCAGGGGAAACACAATATAAGCCTGATGACCTTTTTGTATTTCATCTCTTATTAAATTCAAAGCCTGTCTTCTCTGCGAAGCTTTTAACAGAGAGGTTTTAACGGGTTTCCTTCCTTTGGGTAATTCATCTATAATTGTTAAGTCCAAATCACCGTGAACGGTCAAAGCAAGAGTTCTAGGGATAGGAGTAGCCGTCATTGTCAGCATTTGAGGTATTACGGCTTTGGTTTTTAACATATTTCTCTGTTTGACTCCAAAACGGTGCTGTTCATCAATAACAATTGCACCCAAGTTTTTAAATTCAACATTTTCCTGAATTAATGCGTGGGTTCCGACAGCTATATTAATTTGCCCGTTTCTTAAATCCTTTTCAAGCTTTGTACGTTGTTTCTTTGTATTTGAAGAAGTAAAAAGCGCAATATTAATACCTAAAGGAGTTAACCAATAAATAAAGTTAATAAAGTGCTCCTGTGCGAGAATTTCAGTCGGTGCCATTAGAGCAGTATGAAAGCCGTTATCGATTGCAGCCAAAAGCATAA
>JAJQHF010000220.1 GCA_021199975.1 Candidatus Gastranaerophilales bacterium | reverse complement strand
CATTTATTTTTGAGTATGATAAATTTTTTGTATTTTTTAAATAATTTACATAATCAGAATGACACCTATTTATTGCTGCAATATAGTGAGTCATTGAGTAACCCCATTCAAAATTTTTATGTAAAGGAATTATTGCAAATTCAATTATGTCATTCAATTTGTTTATATTGTAATGAGAGTTATATTTTTTATTTATGTAAGAGGCAAGAAGTTCTGTATTTGTATTTCCTGCTCTTTTCCCCATTCCGAGTAAAGAACCGTCCGCCACAATATTTCTGTTTGCGGAATTAGTTATTATTTCTATTGAATTTGCAAAGGCAAGCTGAAGATTATTATGTGAATGGTATCCGATTTGTATTGTTTGATTTAATTCATTGTTAAAAATATTAAATATTTCAACAGTTTCTTTTCCGTCCATTAAACCGTATGTATCAACAATATAAATAATTTCAGGATTAATCATGTTTGCTGTTTTAATTAAAGTTATTAATTCCGCTTTATTGTAAGATGTAACGGAAACAGGATTTAAGCTTAAACTGTATCCTTTTTCTTTTATTTTAACAGCTGTGTCAATGGCTTGTTTTAAATCTTGCTTTTTAAACATTAACCTTATTTCATCAATTAATGTTTCATTTTTGTTTTTTAATAAATTTATATTAAATTTACACAAATTTATCATTGCGGCTGCTTTGAATTTTTTGTTATTTATTTTGCAAAGCATTTTGTCAAATACGTCAGTACTGTTTGAAATAGTTTTATTTAATGTTGGTTTAACATTATCTTGCAGAAATCCAATTTCAATTATTTCAATATTTGAATCGTTTAAATATTGAATAATATTTACAATATTTTCATATCCGAAATCCCAATTATTTAAAGAACCTCCGTCACGGAGCGTACAGTCAAGAAGTTTTATTTTATTCATATTTTTACCTGTACCTATATTGTATAAAACATAAAAATACTTTACAATAAGATTTTAGTTACATATTCTTAAAGTCAAATGAAAAACAGGAAGAAGCCATGAATATACAACTCCCGGAGAATATTACATTAACTGCAAAAGAAGAATTGATAAAATTATTAAAAGGTAACCAAAATTTTGTAAACGGAAAACCGACAGCGAAGAATATGTGTCTTGAAACTTTAAGGAAGTATGCTTTTCATCAGGAACCTTATGCGGTTGTGTTAAGCTGTTCCGATTCGAGAGTTATTCCCGAAATTATATTTGACTGCGGGATAGGAGAGTTGTTTGTAGTAAGAGTTGCAGGTATTGCGCTCGGGGAAAATGTTATTGAAAGTATAGAATATGCTGTTAAAAAACTTAAACTTCATTTGCTTATATTGCTCGGGCATGATGATTGCGGAGTTATGAAGTATGCAAAAGCGCATTATCCAAATGAAACGGAAGACTTTAAATCAATTATGGCAAGTGTTTACCCTGTTTTAGATATGAATGAAGATATAACATGCCATAATTTTTTTGCGCAGCAGCATACAATTATGGTAGAAAAAGTATTGCTTGAAAAATCAAAAATAATTAAATCGGCTGTTGATAACGGAGATTTATATATTGCAAAATGCCATTTTGACCATTCAACGGGGCTTGTTAATTTAATATAATCCGAATGATAACTGAATTTTTATTTCAATGCGTAAACTAATGTAAAAATTCAATATTATTTAGCTTGATTAGTAACAAAAAATTTTATGCCGTAAATTAATATCTTTGAGATATTAAAAGGATATAAAATGAAAATAAATGCGGTCGGAATAAATGTAAATGTTTTTAAACCTGCGTTTAAAAGCATAAGAACTGATAAAAATACTGTAAAACAGTTGAAAAACGGTGAAAAACCGATAATTGAAAATAATAAACAAAACATATATGCCGCTTTAAATAATTTAAGTGCGGCACCTGATAGAAATAATATAGAGTTTTTGCTTGATATTGCTTCTAACCTTTCTTACGGGCAGGGAAGTCCTGATGGTGAATTTAAACAAATTTTAGATGAAGACGGTTTAACACCGGAAGAAAGAGAAAACATTAATTGGACTCAAATACTTGATGATACTATAAGAAAAGCGTTGCAAGAAGCAGTTCCTTCAGAGGATATCACCGAGCTTGAAGCTGAATATAAAAATATGCAGGAAAATAATAAAAAGCTTTCTCCTGAACAGCAAAAATTATTGGATTTAAGAAAAACATTTACAAATTGCATTATAAATGACTCAACTATGGAAGATGCTCAATCCTTGTCAAGAACAGCAAGAGTAAGAAAGAATTTGGATTATTTTATAGCTTCTTCGGAAATTCCTTTTAAACAAAAAGAAGAATGTCTTGAAAAATTTATATATTTTATGAGTGATGATTATAAGATTACACCTCAGCTTGAAGATAAAAAATTGCAGGTTGTTGATGAAATGCTCAATGATATGCTGATTAAAACTCCTGAAGATGAAGTATTAACGATAAAATCAGTAGATCAACGCTCGTCGGGTATGTGTGCGGCTATTTCTATATGCAGGAAAATGCTTGCTTATGAGGATAAAACAAGATTTGTTGAATTAATAATGGAGGAACTTGAAGATTCCCCTGAAATGAATGTTTTTGATATCACAGAGTTAGAAACGGGAAATAAAGTAAAAATTCCGAAAACAAATGTGGACTATAATACGGCAATAGAAAAAGGCTATAGAATTATAGATGCTTCCGCTCATAATTGGATGCACAATGCTCACGCTTCCGGCGACGGCACTATCCAAACGGAACATTATATCCCTTTTGATGAAGAAAATTACGGCATTTATGACGATACAAGCTGGTATTTGGGGCTTGATGACTCCTTGGCTCCTTATAAAAAGCATCTTAAAGCATTAATAAAAGAAAAAGAATTCCTAAAATCTTTTAATCAAACAAAAAAAGAAATTTCACAAGTAAGCCGTAATGTAAATTCAGTGAAAAAAGAAGCCTATGAATCTCAAAGACTCTCACTAGGCAGACTAAACACAATTTTTAAAGAAATTTTTCCTGAAAAGACGGATTGTGAAATTTCAGTTTTGCAAAAAGGTTTGTTTGATTTTTATACAGGAGAGAATGAATATAATGAGGTTAATGTTGCTGAAAAATTACCTACCGAGTTAAAATCAAAAATGCTCGCTGATTATATTATTGAAAATAGTGAAGATATAACAGAAGAACAGAAAACCAAAATAAAAGATAAAGCTTATTCTATTTATTTAATGACCGATGAATATACAAAAGCAGATGCAAAACTAGATAAATTAAAAAAATACAATTCACCGAGAAGCAAATATATTTATAATAAAAAGCTTTATAATTTAGCAGCGGCTCACAGACTTGCAATAGAAGCGGATGTTAATATGCCTGATGGAGTTGTCAGGTTTGAACGTATTGCAGGTCTTCCTCCGAGGAATGTTCAAATTTCGGATTATATGAAAACCTTGAATTCCTCTTTTTCATCCCCTTTAGTAAGAAAAAGATATAAGACTGAAGATGGAAACATTCCTTCAAAAAGTGAATTAGAGTCAGAACTTAATTCTGATTTGGCAAAAATTGAAACAACTATACCCTCAGAACTTAATGTAATAGTAAAAAATGTAACCGGACAAAGCATTGAAAAATTTGCTGCTTCTTTATTTGAAAATATAGCAGAAAGAATTAATGCAAAAGAGAGTAATCTCCTTGATAATACAAGGATGATAACGGGGATAAAAGGCGATAAAAATCAAGTAGTTAATGAATTGTATAAATGGGCGGATAAACTTTCAAATTCTCCTTCACAAAGAGAAATTTCGGAAGCTGTAAGACTTTTGGGTTACGAAGATAATATGCAGTTCAGTAACAGCTTATTAACGGCTTTCTATAATTCATTACAAGAAGGAATAAGTGAAGAAGAATATAATTCATTGGCTGAAAGATTTGGCGGAACCGATAAAATTGCTTCAGGTCTGACTACGGAGCAGGAAAAATTTCAAAAATTGAATGAAGAATATTCCGCTATAATAAAGAAGTGGCAAGTTCCCTCAGCAAGGGTAAATATATTATCAAAACTTGAAAAAGAACATTGTGTAATAAGCAGAAAAAAATTAGATATTCTTAAAAATAAATTTTCGTCAATTTCATCGGCTATAGCGGAAAATGAACAAATTCCGAATATGAAAGAAAGACAAAAAGCGAATGACAAACTTTATAATTTTTCAAATGTTGAAGCTGCAATATTTAAAAATATAGAAAAAACACTCCCTTATATGAAAAAATACAATAAAACTTCTTATCAGGAAATGAATAAAGCTTTATATGAAAGTTTAGAAGAACAATATTCAAATATAGGTATGTTAAACGGACAATTTTGGGTAAGAGAAGAAGGTTCTTCGGGATTATCGGGAAATGAACAGATAAGAATTATTGAACAAATGACAGGTAAGCCGTATCACATGGAAACTGATATCCAGGAAGCCTCGAAAGAAATAAAAGAAGGAGAAGGCAGCGGTATAATTTCTTTAAGCGTAGATGATACAGATTATGCTTTTCATGCACAATATGTACCTTTTGTTTCTTCTGAAACTTTTATAAATCCTCTTACTAATGAAAAAAATGTACGGGATATTTTATGGACAGATAATTCATGGGGGAAATCAGAAAAAGAACATTTTTGGAACGGACAAAACGGATTTTCTTATACTGATTATAATAGAGGTTTTGGTTGGAAGGATGGCTTTGTTTTGTCTGACAATTATCTTATAGGCTTGCCCGTTGATGATATTTCAGGCGCTGCAGGTACAGCAAAAGAAGATAACGATAAATTTGGATTGTTTACGGATTTAATACTTCCGGGTACTCCGGTTAATGCTTACCAAAAATTATATAAAATGTTCGGTTATATCCTTACTATGGATGATTCAAAAAAGCTCCTTGCAAAATTGGAAGAACAAATTGCAAACGGTAGCAGATTTAGCATTAAGGAGCTTGACGGACTTGATGATGTTGCAGAAATGAAAACCGAAAAAATAAGGAATCGTCTTGAAAAAGAAATTAATTCAAAAGAAGATTTTGATAAGCTTCCCGATGATGATGAATTAAAATTCGTTTTTAATAAAATAGCAGTTTATCTTTCAACTGATAATCCTGTTTATGCGGATAGTATATTAACTATAGATAATTATGAAGATTTAGAGAATGCAAAAAAAGAAATTCTGGAAGGACATGTTAATCAAATGGGTGCTATTGCAGGCAAAACAGATGAAGCAATGGAAAATTTGTATGAATATTCACTTCCTGAATTTGAGGAATTGTTTAAAAATTTGAACCAAAATTTTATCGTATCTCTTTCTGAAGATAAACAGGATAGGATATTGCAGGATATATTTTTTGATGAAGAAGCAATAGAAAATCATGACGGGACTTTGAATGGACTTGAAAAATATCTTTATAATCAAATAAATAATGTTGCAAAAAAAAATATAAAGGGAATAAGAGCTCGAGATTTCTT
>JAJQHF010000264.1 GCA_021199975.1 Candidatus Gastranaerophilales bacterium | reverse complement strand
AAAGAAGTTAAACCAACCTTGTTTAAAGTCTTTTATTTTAATATTATCGATATCATCCAAAATACCTTCATTTGCCGCAAATAGAATACTAATCTGCTGGGCTACGCTTAAAGGCGAGTATTGCGGCTGTTTAAGAACTTCCGTTAATTTTTGACCTCTGATTAATTGGTCTTTTGTGGCTTTATCCAAATCGCTTGCAAATTGTGCAAAGGCTTCAAGCTCTCTGAATTGAGCCAAATCCAGCCTTAATTTACCTGCAACCTGCTTAATACCTTTTGTTTGAGCGGCACCGCCCACACGAGAAACAGAAATACCTGCATTTATAGCAGGTCTTGTGCCTGCATTAAAAAGATTAGATTCTAAGAAAATCTGACCGTCCGTAATTGAAATTACATTTGTAGGAATATAAGCCGAAACATCACCCGCCTGGGTTTCAATTATAGGTAATGCCGTTATACTGCCCCCTCCGAGTTCATCATTTAACTTGCAGGCTCTTTCAAGCAGTCTTGAGTGAAGGTAGAAAACATCACCGGGGTATGCTTCTCTGCCGGAGGGTCTTTTTAAAAGCAGACTCATGGCACGGTATGCCTGAGCGTGTTTTGATAAATCATCATATATAATAAGGCAGTGTTTGCCTTGTTCCATAAATTCTTCCGCTATGGCACAGCCTGCAAATGGCGCAATATACTGCATAGGTGCCGATTCATTTGCAGGAGCCGAAACGATAATTGAGTATTCCATTGCACCGTAATTTTCAAGTGTTTTTGCCAATTGCGCAACTGTTGATGTTTTTTGTCCTATCGCAACATATATACAAATTACATCTTTCCCTTTTTGATTGATTATTGTATCAATGGCAATTGCGGTTTTACCTGTCTGTCTGTCGCCGATAATAAGTTCTCTTTGACCTCTTCCTATAGGAGTTAAAGCATCAATAGCCGTTAATCCCGTTTGAAGCGGCTGACATACGGATTTTCTCGTAACAATACCCGGCGCTACTCTTTCAATAGCTCTTGTTTTATCACAATGAATATCTCCGTTTCCGTCAACGGGAACACCTGTCGGGTCAATAATTCTGCCGAGCAGTCCCGTCCCAACCGGAACAGATGCTATTCTGCCTGTTGTTCTTACGGTCATACCTTCTTTTATGTGGCTGTATTCACCTAAAATTACAACACCTACATTGTCCTCTTCAAGATTTAATACTATTCCGAGCGTGCCTTTTCCGTCTTCAAACTCAACAAGTTCGCTCGACATTGCATCCGATAAACCGTAAATTCTTGAAATGCCGTCTGCTACTTCAAGTACGGTTCCTACATTTTTTACTTCAAGTTTTGTTTCATAATTTTGAAGCTTCTCTTTTATTATTGAAGTTATTTCATCAGGATTAATTGTTACCATATCTGTTTCCTTCTGTTAATTGTTTTTTCATATTATCAAATTTTGTTTTAAGACTGCAGTCAATTGTTTTATCTCCAATCTCAAATATTAAACCGCCAATAATATCGGGGTTAACTATATATTCCGGCATGGCTTTTTTGGTTAATTTATATTCTAATTTTGCAGCTATTTTTTCTTTTTGGCTTTCTTCCAGTTCTATTGCGGAGATAACAATCGGCTTTACTATATTATTAAATTCATTAAACCTGTAAGAATATTGGTTTATTACTTCACTTAAAATATTTAATCTGTTTTTATCAATAAGAAGATATATAAAATCAAGCGTAATTTTTTCTACATGAACCGAAAATATTTTATCTGCTATTTCTTTTTTATCGGATATTGAAACAACGGGATTTGACAACGCATTAAGCAAATCGGGGTTAGTGCCGGCAGTTTCAAAAATAAATAATAAGTCATTATATACTTTATCCTGAATTTTATCTTCAACCGCCGATTCAAACAGAGCATTTGAATATTTACGAGCTGTTTTTATGTTTTTTATATCACCGATTTTCATAGTGTTATCCTGTCAAGTTCATTTATTGCATCATCTATATACTTGCTGTGCAATGTCTTATCTTCATTAAGCTGTCTTAAAGCATTTTCCCATGCTATTTCAACTGATTTTTCAGAAAGAAGTTTTGTTAACTTTGATTTAAATTTTTTAGTTTCAAAATTAAACAGCCTTTCCGCATTATTGGCAATGTCTTTTTTTTGTTCTTCAATTTCGTTACGGATTTTAATTCCTAAATTTCGAACGCTGTTATCAGCGCTTTTTTTGATGTCTTCTATTTCTTCGGGCAGATTTTTTATTTTATTTTTTATTTCTGTTAATTCCTGCTCTGCATTACATTTTTCTTGCTCAGAGGCTTCAACGTAATCTTTAATCTCATCTCTTATCATATCAGTTTTTTTGCTTATATTCAGTTTTACATACAAAAATATAATAAGAGCCAAAACTATTAAAAAGTTTACTGTATTTGATTTTATTAATAATTGCAAGATATTATCCATATTAAACCTGTTCTTCTTCTATCTGCGGCTTATTAATTAACTCAGGATTGATACTGTCGCCCAATAATTTAGTTGAAATTTCTTTTGCAATATCTGCAATATTATCGCTAAGAATTTCTTTTGCCGATAATGCGGATTTTTTAAGATTTTCTTTTTCATCTGCGACATTGCCGAAAAGCTCACATTTATAATCCGATATTGATTTCGCCTTCTCTTGTTTTAATTGTCTTAATTCTTGCGCAACCTTTAACCGTGCTTCATCTCTTGATTTTTCAAGTTCACCGTCACGGTAAGCAGTTTGTTTTTTTGTTTCTTCTTCAGTCAGTCTTGCACTCTTAAAATTGTTTTCCGTAAATTCTTGTCGTTCCTTCATGATTTTAAGAATAGGCGCATAGAAAATTTTGTTCATTATAAAAACAAACACAATAAAACTTATAACAGCTATTAAAAAAGTTGCATCGAATTCCATATTAAAACCTAAATTTTACCAATGAGCATTAAAGCAACAACAAGTGCATACAAAGCGCAAGCTTCAGCTAAAGCGGCACCTAAAAGGAAGAAACCTACTGCTTTACCTGCGGCTTCAGGCTGTCTTGCAACAGCTTCCATTAAGCCTTTAATTCCGACTCCGATACCAAGCCCCGCACCTAAACCTGCAAGCCCGATTGCCAAACCTGCTCCAAGCTGAGCCAAATCTGATATTGTTTTTACTTCTTCCATTATTATCTCCTTTCAAATTATTCTTCTTGTGAAACGGCAGAGGTTATATATGCTATAGTCAGCATCATGAACACAAATGCCTGTATAAAAGCAACGAATATTTCAAATAACATAACCGGAACAGGCGCTGCAAAAGCAAAAAGCCCAAGTACAACGGAAACCAATATTTCTCCGGCTAAAATATTTGCAAATAAACGAAGTGACAAACTTAAAGGTCTTGTTATCATTTCCAATATATCTACAAGCGTGGTTATAATCCCTGTTATACTGAAACCGTGATATATGTATTTAAATCCTTTTTCTTTAAAACCTTGAAATAAGTAATATAATAAAACCAATACAGCCAGTGCGGCAGTTAAATTTATATCATTTGTCGGTGAAGCAAATTCTCCCTGTTTTAAATGTATTAACCTTAAAGGCAATTGTCCCATAAGATTAGCCGCAAGAATAAATAAAAACAGTGAAGCTACAATCGGGATATGCTTGTTGCCGTCTTTTACCTCTGCAAGATTACCGGTAAAAAAGTTCATAATACTTTCGCCGATTGCTTGAGCTTTGCCCGGAATAATTTCTAATTTTCTTGTCATGAAAAATGAAATTAAAATCACAACCGCCATTGCGAACCACATTGTTATTAATGTATCCCAATGAACATGTAAATTACCTATGTACCCCGTCCAGTGTTCGCCCATATAAAAATCCTTATAATCAATTTTATATTAGCACACTTAAAAAAAAATTAGAAGTTTTATTTAGAAAAAAAAATATTTACAAATCTAAAATTATTTGTTATAATTAGTAACCGGTGTTTTAAGGGAAAGTTAAGTCAAGATGAAAGTTAACAGTGTAAGTTCCTCATCTGCGGGGACTGTGTTTCGGTCTAAAAATACAGAATTAAAAAAATCAAAAAATAATGTTAAATCCAATGATAACTCTGATAAACTTAAAGCGGGTTTAGCAGGTTTAGCAATATTGGGAACTGTTTTAGTCTGTAATGCGGTTGTTAAAAAGAACAATAATAATGAAGGTATTTTTAAAATAATAGAAAAGAAACTTACCTCCGAAAAACCTGACCCTATTATGCAAAAAATAGGTGATAAGCGTGATGCGGAAGCTGTTAAATTATATAAGAGTTTAAAAGCACAGGAAAAAATTGATTCCCTTCGTAAAAGAGTTATGAACGGAGAATTTAATAATAAACCCTCTGAAATATTTCAACGGTTAATAGAAAACGAGCAGAAACTTGAGAAAACAGCAAGAGGAATTGTTTAACCTCATTAATAAAGCTGAGGAAAAACATAATCTTTTAAAAGATGAAATTGTTGAATTGTTAAATTTTAGTGATGAACAGTTATTTTTTGTTGCCGACAAAATAAGAAAAATTTATAAAGGGAATAAAGTCCATTTAAGAGCGCTGATTGAATTTACAAATATATGCAAAAACAACTGTTTTTACTGCGGTTTACGTTGTGATAACAAAAAATTGGAAAGGTACAGATTAAATTTTGAAGAAATTTTGAAATGTACAAAAAGAGCAGTAAATGCAGGATATAAAACCATTGTACTTCAAGGTGGAGAAGATGTTTTTTTTGATGCGGATAAAATATGCCGGCTTATTAAGGAAATCAAAACTTTTGATGTCGCTTTAACTTTAAGTATCGGAGAGAGAACTTATGATGAGTATAAAGCCTTTAAAAAAGCAGGGGCGGACAGGTACCTTATGAGGATTGAAACGACCGACCGAAAGCTTTATAAGTCTTTGCACCCTAATATGAGTTTTGAAAACAGACTGCAATGTCTGTATAATCTGAAAGAGTTAGGTTATGAAACAGGCACGGGCTGTTTAGCAGGTCTTCCAAATCAAACAACAGACTCTTTAGCAGAGGATATTATTTTTTTTAAAAACTTAAATGCGGATATGGTTGGTATAGGACCTTTTATTCCTCATCCTGAAACACCTTTAAAAAATGCCGAAAAAGACAATTTTGATATTTCTCTTAAAGTTATGGCAATTACAAGACTCCTTTTACCCGATATAAATATCCCCGCAACAACAGCTATGGAATCCATAAGAGAAAATGGCAGAATTATTGCTCTGCAATCTGGCGCAAACGTTGTTATGCCTAATATGACAGACGTTAAATACCGAAAACAATATGAACTCTATCCAAATAAAATCTGTATAAATGATTCGCCCGATAAATGTATAAATTGTATAAAATCAAAAATCTTGTCCATCGGAAGAGAAATATCAGAATCTAAAGGATATAGAAACGATTAAATTTTATCAAAAATTTATTTTACCTGTAAACTTATTATTTGATATTAGGAATTATGGATTTTACATTTCCTTCTGCTTTAAAATCTTTAGGATTCATAGTAATTGTAATTC
>JAJQHF010000066.1 GCA_021199975.1 Candidatus Gastranaerophilales bacterium | reverse complement strand
AATATATACAGAAAATAAAGGGATTAAGACAGTTTGTATGAATGAGTTAATTGTATTTCAAGGTAAAGATATCAGAAGGACATTACATAATAATGAATGGTATTTTTCGGTTGAAGATGTCGTGTTTGCTCTAACTGATTCTGTGAATCCGAAAGACTATATTAAAAAAATCCGTAAAAGAGATAAAGAATTATCTCAAGGGTGGGGACAAATTGTCACCCCCCTTAAAGTAAATACTGCCGGTGGACCACAAAAGATTAATTGTGCCAATGTTGAAGGACTTTTTCGTATAATCCAATCAATCCCCAGTAAAAAAGCTGAACCGTTTAAAAAATGGTTAGCAAAAGTCGGTTATGAACGAGTGCAAGAAATTGAAAATCCGGAGCTTGCTCAACAAAGAATGAGGGCTTTATATAAAGCAAAAGGATATTCTGATGAATGGATTGAAAAGCGAATCCGTGGTATTGCTATTCGTGAAGAATTGACTGACGAATGGAAAAATCGCGGAATTAAAGAAGGTAAAGAATATAGTATTTTGACAGCCGAAATATCCAAAGCAACTTTTGGTCTAACGCCATCCGAATATAAAGATTTGAAAGGTCTTGATAGGGAAAATCTTCGTGACCATATGACCGATTTGGAATTGATTTTTACAATGCTGGGGGAAGCCTCCACTAAAGAAATAGCTATAAATACCGACGCTCAAGGCTTTAAAGAGAATAAAACTGCTGCACAAAAAGGTGGCAAAATTGCTGGCAATGCTAGAAAACAATTAGAACTTGAAAGTGGTAAAAAAGTCGTAACTCCTGAAAACTACTTGCCTTCATCAAAAATTAAAGTGATAAAAAATAAAGAGGATCAGTCTCTCTGATAAATTTTTTATCATTTATTCGTTTAACTTGGAAGCTGCACTTGCGGTCTATAATACCTCGTTCTTGAAAATATTTTATCAATTGATTTAACAGTGTTAAGGTATTTTTTAACCTGCGAGTTCCTAAATTTCTATATTTGCAGGACTGATAAAAATCTCTAATATCATCGTTTGTAAGATCTTGAAGGTTTTTATTCTTGAAAAATGGCAAAATATTCACTCTAAAAATTGACTCGTAAGTTTCGTATGTCCTTTTAGTGCAATGTGTTTTGGCATAATTTTCTAAAAAATACCAAATAGCATCTTTAACAGAAATGCGTTGAACTTTTATATTAGGAATCATAAAAATTCCGAAATCGATTTTTTCAGCTTCATTGTATTTATATATCCCTTGTTCAAAGACTATTTTATTGTTGTTTAATAGGTGTTCAAGAGCTGTTTTACAATCACCCTCTGCAATCATTTCAATTTCATCTAAGGCAAATTCCTTTAAGTGTTTTGCTAATTTTTCAATATTCATATAATCTGCTCCACAATTTCTTTTGTAATTTCACTTAAATTATTCTCTTTTGCAATAATTTCAAACTGATTAATCAGTTGAACAATCTGTCTAAATCTATTGTATTTTTTATGGATATATTCAATCGCTTCCGTTGTAACTTTTACTTCTGATAATTGGTCGAAAATTTGTTTTAAATCAGGTATGTTAAACGTTTTGGATTTAACAATCTCAGAAAATCTGTCATATAAATGCTTATATCTTTCAAGTTTTTTATGAGCTAAACCCATACCAACAAAAATAATTGGACAATCTGTTTCATCGTGAATATCTCTTATAGTTTCAATAGTTTTGTAGTTATTCATCAAATAATCAATTTCATCGATAAAAATTATTCGAGGACTTGCTTTTAATTTTTTGATTACTAAATTGAAATTATCAGAAGTTAAATACCTTGGAATCTCATCAAGTTCTTTAACTAATTCTTCTAATAGAACTCTACTTGTCATAATGTTTGAGCATCTTAAATAAATGCCGTCGTATTTGCACGCAAGCCATAATGCTGTTTGAGATTTGCCAAGCCCGGGTTCACCATAAACCAATCCCATCTTTGCAATATTCCTTGGTTTATTCACTAGATTTTCAACTAAACCTATAAAATTCCTTACATTTTGAGTTTTTACAAATATTTTATTCATATAAAAGTTTGTACTCCTTTGTATTTTTAAATTCTGAAATCCAGCTATCATTTGGATTATGGGTAATCAAATATTCATATTTTTCTGAATTGTTTTTAAACGCAATTTGAACGGTATTTAAATGGGGTTTAAATGGAGCCTGAACATCGTTTAAATTTTCATCATTTTCAATTTTTGTTTCGATGAATTTCATTTCATCAGTTGATAAAAATTCTTTAACTGATTTAATTGTTTTTCTTCTTAATTTCTGCTGTTTTTGGATTTTCTGTTTATAATCCTCAAAATCTTTCACATCGCCTAAAATTTTCGCCATTGGATGAGTTTCTGTAACACGTTCTGCCGTGCATAAATATTCACCTTTGGTGGTAAATACTTTAATTTTTGTAAGGTCAAACAAATTGTACTTAATCATAACCTTGCTTTTAAACCCATAAAGTCGTTCGTCAAAATAATCACAATTCAAGAATCTAATACCGTTTCGCTGAATTGTTTTGACTTCGGTTGCAAGCATTAAATCGTCAAGGGTATTTGTATCAATATTTTGGGTTTTCCTTTCATTTAAAACTTCGGCTATTGTTTTATTTGGAGCATTCGGACAAGGTTGAGAATTTTTAAAACTCAACCACATATCTATCATTTTTATTGTTTCTTCGATTGTTGGAATAAACTCGTTATGTAAACTCTTATGGAATTTTTCATTTCGCATTAAATATGCAGGTTTTTGAAAAATGTTAGAACCTATATAACTTGATAAAAGTTTTTCAAAGCCTTCTTGAAAATCTTTAAAAAATCGTTCAATAACTTTTGCTCTGGCATTATATGGTCTTGCAAAAACTGTTTCAATTCCAAGTTTTGAATACAACCCTTGAAAGCCTAATTCATTGAATCCTTTATCATCTGTAAAATATTTTGCTCTAAAAGCTCTGCCGTTATCTTGATAAATAACTTTAGGTATCATATCAAGATTAATAATTGCATTTCTTAAAGCACTTGCGATGCATTGAGTATTTTCTTCAGGCATAATTTCATAACCGACAAGTGCTGTTGATTTCCAATCCAGGAATCCGACCAAAGTCGCTCGACAAGGTTTTCCTGTAAATGGATTTATCACTTGAAATGCAAGTTTATGTCCATCTGCGACTAAAATATCCCCTACATCAAGCAGACTCGCATCTCTTTTAATATATGGCTCAACTTTATCTGAAAGTGCTTTTTCACCGTCACGAGCTAAAATCCATTTGTCGTAATTGTTATCCTTGAACCACTTTGCATATCTTCTAAAGGTAATATCAGCAGGAATGAAACTTTGACCTTGTTCTTTGAGTTTGTATTTTGTGAGTGCAGTAGCTTTGCCTATTGAAATTCTATTCGGATGAAGTAATAAATCCATAAAAATTTTAATTTCTTCATCAGTTAAAACCGTTCTATATTCATTAACCGAAGCATATTTGTATTGCGGAAGAAGTTTTGTATAATCTTCCGTACAATTTAACATTGAACTCCAGCGATGTAAACTGCCTCTTGATATTTTCCCTAAAATTTCAAAAAGATGTGAGTTTGAAGAATTATACAAATTAATAAAATCATAATCTGCTTGGAGTTTGTTTTTGAATTTCTTTCTAAACTCTCGCCATTTGTGGATTAAATCTAATCTTGCGAGTGCTGTTTGCTTTGATTTTTCGGTAGTAAATCCAGCCATTATTCAAAATCCTCAATGGGCTGAATATTATCCAATTCGATATTGTAGCGTTTACCATTTTTATCAACACAGGTGGCGAACCAAATATCTTTATCTGAATATTTGTTAATCCAAGTTTTAATTAACAAACCAATTTCATTTGTTTTTTGATTAATAATTTTTGTGCCATAAATTAAATTCATTGTGAGCATCCTTTTTTAGTACACTCACATTCATCACTCGTTTAAAAAGCAAAATCAAGTCTTTCATCTCTTTCCGCCTGTCAAATCAAAGATTTGTTCGTTCGCTATTGCTCACAACGGCGGCATAGAACGGTTACACAACGGCGAAAACTCAACGTTTCCGCCGTTTGTTCCACACACTGCTCACGCATTCAAATCTCAGAGATATTTCGATACATCTTAATATACAAGACAATTCAAAACGGACGAAAATTCCCAAAAGTGTCTATGCCCAAAACTCAAACACAGTGCCGAAAGTTAAGGAAAACGAAGAAATTAAAAGTACATAAAATGGAAATTTGGGGTAGCAAAAGTGACTTTTCGACCCATTTGTCTCAACATGCAAAATACCCCTCAATCAGCCTAAACTCGCTAATCTTAAGCACTAAAAATCTATATCAAATACCTAGAAAAACTATAATTATAAAGACGGAAAGTTAAGCGTAGTGCTTAATTCCGTCTTTGATTTGCTATTAAAAGTACCTTCTGAAGTTAATCGGGACCGACGAGGCTCGAACTCGCGACCTTCTGCGTGACAGGCAGACACTCTAACCAAACTGAGCTACGATCCCAATTCAAATTAATTGTAAGCTAAATATAAAAAATTTGCAACAATAAAATTATTGTAGTGAATAATATTATTTCAATGTTCGATGATACTGAAACAGCAAAAAGATGTGCAAGTTTATATTTATTATACAAAACAGCAGCAGCTCTTAAAGTAGAAAAAAAAGATTTGTTTAATTTTAATCAGAGAGATTAATTTAACTGAATTTTTAATATTAGTATAATTATTGTTCGAACAAATTTTTGCGATAAACCAACGGGAGGTAAATAACTATAGTTTTTAGTACACATTTAAAATAATAAAACTAATCATCTATTTCTTGCCTTTATAATTTTGCCTCCAAACCATGACTCATACTCATATATTATATTCATATTATCTTTAATCCATTGATAGTCTATTCTATCTTTCAACCAATAGGGTTGAGTTAAATAATCATAAAAATAAATATTTTCTTTTATTAATTAATCTTTTTGATAAAATGTCTTGCTTTCGCAATCATATTTGTTACAACCAAGCTTCGGCTTTTCAATGTTATAAATTTCGTATAAAGCATCCAACCACATATGAGCCCTAATCACATATATTGTATGATTAGAAGATATATCAGACTTTAAAATTTTTTCTATAAAAAGATTAGACTTGTCTTGTCTAAAATCACAATTTTGAAAGTAATTTTTTATTACTTCAAACGAGGATTTATCAAAAATAAACAAATAATATATTATAAAAAAAAAGATAAAATATAAGAAAGTAATTTCTTATTAAATTTAATGTATATTACAGGAATTAAAAATAACAAAATAAATATCGGACAAATCCATAAACTTGTTCTGTTACATGCAAAAGGATAAATGTGGAAAATACCTAAATTTTGACCAATTATTATCGGCAGAATTAATACGGCAATTTTTTATAAATATTATCATAAGGTCATAAGTGTAACATCAATTAATTTTTAATTTTATTCTCTAAATCTTCCAAATTAAAGTCTGAATAGAAATATATTATTTCCTGCAAGTCTTTTG
>JAJQHF010000125.1 GCA_021199975.1 Candidatus Gastranaerophilales bacterium | reverse complement strand
AATCTGATGTTCTAAACATATCAAAATAATTTCCGCTTTCATTTAGTTGTGAATTGGGAAGATTTTGCCAGAGTTCAAAATATTTTTCCGTTTCTTCTTTTGTCATCAATTTATTATCCAAAATGGTTTCTTTTAATTTTGGATGCGGTTTAAAAATGAATTCAAGTTCTTTATGGTTTATTGCATAATTTAAGAAGAAATCATAATATAGATTAAATGTTCCGAATTTCAAAATTGAATTTTCAAAAAATGAAAAATGAGGCGCATAAATAATATGCGGTTTATTTGTTTTCCATAATGAATTTTTAATATTTAACGGTCTGTTATATTCATCTTTTTTTTGTTGACCTGCAGTAACTAATTTTGTTTTTTTTAAATTGTGAGTAGCAAGAAAATTTTTACTGTAGTCATTATCAACAAAGTAAATATATAACAGGCGGTAAAAATTAGTTTCATTTGTAAAATCAAAATTTGAGATAGAAGAACCATAAGAACAATGACAGCATAGTGCATATTTTGAAACATTTTCTACTCTGTGTATTTTTGGCAAATCCCAAGGCTGTTCATAGAATACAATATCAGGGCGGAAATATTTTAAATCTATGTATTTTTCTTTTTCTATATCATAAGCGAATTTTATATTAATATTATTTTCTTTGAAAAAGTTAAAATTATTTTTTAATTTTAAATGATAATCTATCTCTTTATTTTTTAGTAAATTTTGTTGGACTGTTAACAGTACAAAAGGTTCAAAATTAGGATTATTTTCCAGTCTTTTATACAATGAATTGTATGCCCATTTTGAATTTTCACTTGATAAAAAGGCAATTCTAATTTTTCTTGCTGCGGACTCTTTTTTTATTTTTTCAATGATTTTCGGATATCTTTTATTGTGGATTGTTTCTTGCAATTTATCATTATCAAATTTACGGCAGAAAGTTCTGTAAATTTTTCGGTTTTCCTTATCAGGAAACATCCATTGTGTCAATATATAAAACGCAGAATATATCATTGTGCCTGCCTGCTGTTTTTTCTTTTCGGCTTAATTTCAAATTTGATGCCGAGAAGGGTTATAATTTTAGTTTTTCTCCCGTTTTCACGGCGATTTTTTATAGAGAAAAAGAACTCTAAAAAAGAATTTTTCTTTTGAGCAATAGAGAGCATTTTTCTGTAATTACCCGTTGAAAGGTATTTTCGGCATATATATTCGTATTTTTCTTTGTTTTCGCCGCTAATGTTGTTATAATGACAAGCCATTGTGTTAATTTGATAGCGGATAAAATCTTCTTTTAACTCTGCATACAGATTTTCTTTTATTAAATATTCTTTTAGAAGTTTTATATTTTTAAAAATACAAAAATTGCTGTCTGAGATTTTGTTCACGGCAGAACCTTTGCGGCATCTGTAAGTATATAAATATTCATTTAAGTAATATATCTTTTTTGCCTGTAACAGTACCGTACAGGCAAATATATGGTCTTCTCCGTGCCTTGTCTGTGCAAATTTTGCGTTGGCTCTTTTTAAAAAATCACTTGAATAAGCCCTTGACCAAACATATAAATTTAAACCGCTTAAACATCTTTTTTTAACGTCCTTCCAATTATAATATGCGTTTAATTTATATCCGAGCTTTTTATTTATATTCTTTGCAATATTGTGGCTTTGAGTTTTTCCGGAATATTCATTGTATTCATTATAATTAAACTCTATAACCTCAGCTTGAGTTGTTATGAAAGCTTGTTGAATTTTTTCAAAAGCATTTTCTTCAATCCAATCATCAGGGTCAATAAAGACAATGAATTTACCCCCCCCCGAAGCCGTTTTCAGCGCTGTATTTCGGGCAATTCCCGTGCCTTTGTTTTTTTGTGAGATTACTTTAAATCTTTTGTCTTTTTCTGCATATTGGTTAAGTATTTCCAAAGAATTATCCGTTGAACCATCATTTACGCATATAACTTCAAAATCTTTAAAAGTTTGATTTATAATGCTGTCCAAGCATTTCTCAAGATAAATGCCTACATTGTAAACAGGCATAATTACCGTTATTTCTGCCATTTGTATTTCTTTCTTAATTCCGATAAAATATTAATGATTAACAATATCACATGTGACTTATAAGATACCAAAAAAATATATATAAGTAAATAAATTTTTAAGACAATCTGTACCAATGTAAAAAAATTTGTTAGTATATAATCATTATTATTTATAGGTTTGGAAATGCAGAAAAAAAACATTATAGAAATCGGCAGAAAATTGTATGAAAAAAATCTTACTGTCGGAACTTCAGGTAACATAAGCATTAAAACAAAAAAAGGTATTTTAATTACCGCAGCGGGAACTGTACTTGGAAGTTTAAAAGAAAAAGATATTGTTTTAATTGATGAAAGCGGAAAAGAATTGTCAGAGGGAACGGCATCTTCCGAAAAAATGCTTCACGTCAAAATTTATGAGAAAAGAAAAGATATTAAAGCAATAATTCATACTCATCCTGTTTATTTGACGACATTTGCCTCCTGTCATCAGTGTTTAAATGAACCGATTATGTCAGAAACCATATTATATTTTGAAGATATCCCCGTTGCCGAATATGCAATGCCTTCATCCGTTGAATTGGCAAATAATACGGTTAAATACTTTGAAAACAGAAATGTAGTAATGATGGCAAACCACGGTGCCGTCGCCGCCGCCGAAAATCTTGAAAAAGCTTTCTTAAAAATGGAAACAGCCGAATATTATGCAAAAGTAACATTAAATACAAGAATTTTAGGCGGCTCAAAATATATAAGCAATAGTGAAATTCAAAAATTAATGGATTTAAAAAACAAATGACATATGTATTAAGTTTAATTTTATAATCGTCATAAAAACAAACACAGCCTCTAATAAAAGAAGTATTGCATTTTGACCATTTTACATCCTTTTTTGTTTATTTTCTTTTTTAAGCTTCAAATTAGTATAATGCCAATAAATAATCATTGCAAAACTTGCTACAATCATTAATATACTTATAATTTCGTTATAATCCATTATTAATCAATCCTCCATTAGTTTATAATGAAAATTCTCTAGGCAAGTCCTGCATCAATGTATAATTTTTCATCATTAATTATTTTTTCAAAATTTAAAATACTATATAATTGATTGTCCTCCATAAATTCAGCATAAATATATGCGGAACCTGCCGAAAAAGATTTTGTTATTTGAGTATTTTGCAAGTTTTTTATCGATAGTATTTCATCTACCAAAAATGCAATATTAAAATCTTTACCTTGAGTTATAATTAGTTTGCTTCCCTCTTGTATATTATTTTCTGCATTATTTAAAAAACGTTTTAAATCAACAACTACTAGAAAATCCCCTTTTAAATTAATAATTCCTTTTATAAAATCTTTAGTATAAGGAAGTCTTGTAATATTTAATCTTTTAACGGAAATAACTTCTTTTACATTCTTTAAATCCAAATAATAATTTTGATTATCTAAAGTAAATAAAATGTATTGGTTCGCCGTGCTTAAATTAATTGGAAAAGAAAACATTTCTTGTGATGCTTTATTTTTTAATGCCCTTAATTCCAATATTTGCTTTGATTTTTCATCGGACGGAAATAATTTTTCGTATTTAATAATGCCTTCTTTTGTACGATTTTCTGTTATTAACTTATTTAAAATGCCGGTATCAATTATATTGATAGATTTATCTTCATTTTTATAAATTTCTTTTATAATAGAATTATCCAAATTAAAAGGAACTGTTTGAATGTCCTTTATATTAAATTGAACAATATTGTCAATTTTTTCTGTGTGTATTGCAAAACAATTATCGTCAACCACAACAATAATAAGCTGATTATTAACGGAAAACGGCAGAGTTTCAAGCCCGAGAAAAGGGCATAAATCTACTGTCTTTATCAGCATTCCGTTATAATTAAACATGCCCGTAACTCCCTCAGGTGCTTTAGAAGAAATTTCAATTTTAGGCATATTTATAATTTCTAAAATATTTTGGATGTTTATGGCATATTGTTTATCATTTAATGAAAAAACAATATAATAGTTACTAGAATTTGCTGTTAAAGAAACAGGATAGTTGTTGTTCATTTTTAATTAAACCTTTATAATAATTATACAATATATTAATGATTATAAAATACAAAAAACATACTATAATTTTTTTAAAAGGAGTTAATAATGTCCGGAAGAGATGTAAGTTTAATAAACAGTTTGACTAGAAAAAATATAAAAGATACTGTTATTTTAGGAATTGCAACAGTTATAATTGTCGCTATAACAATATTTATACCTGATACACCTATTATGGTAATTTCAACTATTGTGGTGCTTATCTTGTATTATATACAGTATCAGTTGTCCAGAAATGAACTTATGAAATCTATTGATAAATTAATAGATAATGAATTAAAAGAATTTCAAAAGATTTCGATTAAAATTTTGCAGTTAAGCGAAAAACAAAGACAATTGACTCACAAATATACAGAAATGCTGAATGATGTAATTCAAACAACAAAATTATTTAAAAACAGTGCAGTAAAAACGAAAGAAAAAACACAGGGAATTTCTTTAAAAATACAAGAAACTTATGAATCCTCCGGCAGAGAATCAAAGTCGCTTAACGAAAACATTTTAACAATGCAAAATCTTAAACAA
Source organism: Candidatus Gastranaerophilales bacterium (assembly GCA_021199975.1). Classification (GTDB taxonomy): domain Bacteria; phylum Cyanobacteriota; class Vampirovibrionia; order Gastranaerophilales; family Gastranaerophilaceae; genus Avigastranaerophilus. The sequence continues at coordinate 922 of JAJQHF010000125.1, read as the reverse complement.
AAAGTTCAGCAGATTGCAGAATTAATTATTGAGCTTACGGATTATATTAAACAAATAGCATCTACGGTAAATATAGTTGAAAATATATCTGAACAAACAAATATGCTTGCTCTTAATGCGGCAGTAGAAGCTGCAAGGGCTGGTGAATACGGTAAGGGATTTGCCGTTGTCGCAGGAGAAATAAGAAAGTTAGCTGATGAGTCAAAACAGGCTACCAGCAAAATAACATCTTTGGTTTCCGAAATAGAACAAACCACCTCCTCTACTATTATGGCAACAAAGGACAGTACAAGAGAGATAGAAACAGGTGTAAAATATGCCTCTGATATTAATGTTAATATTTCCATTATAGTAGAAAAAATCAAAGAATTGGGTATAGATTTAAGCGATGTTCTTACCTCTTCAATAGAACAGCAATCTATTACAAATGATGTGCTTGAAGTAATTGATAATATGCAGAAAAGTATTTCGGAAACTATTAATACGCTTGAAGAAAATATTGAAAATATCAGAGCATTTTCTGAAATATCCACAAATATCAAAGATAATATTGCCAATTAAAAACGGAAATAATTATGCAATACAATCCTGATGAACTAAATGAAATTTTAAATATATATAAAGCTGAAAGCGAAGAAATTATTCAGGAACTTAATGATAATTTTATGGAATTGGAAAAAAATCCTTCCGATAAAACTCCGCTAAAAAGGCTGTTGCAATTGGTGCATTCCTTAAAAGGAGCTTCAAGAATGCTTGAATTTAACAGCGTTCAGGATATTTCTCATAAGTTTGAAGATATGCTTTCTTATTGGAAAAAAGATGATGCTGTTATTAAAGCGGAGTTCTTTCAGGTTATCTACAAAATTTGCGACTATCTTATAGAATTGGTAAATAAATCAGTTGAACTTAAATCAAATTATAC
>JAJQHF010000140.1 GCA_021199975.1 Candidatus Gastranaerophilales bacterium | reverse complement strand
GAGCATTTTGACGGCGGCGAGGAGCCGGCGGCAGAATGCGACACTAGATTAGATAATTCGGAGCGGCATTTATATGGACAGTTTTGTTTTTGGAAGAAATAATGTTTTGGAATTGCTTAAGGATTCTAAAAGAAATGTAAGTAAAATCATCCTGATGAAGGGAATGCATGAAAATTCTAAAATTTCACAAATTATTGAATTTGCGAAAGCGAAAGGAATAGTTTTTCAATTTTTGCCGAAAGAAAAGTTTTTAGAATATGCAGAGTATTCGCATCAAGGTGTAATTGCCTATGTTTCCCCAGTAAATTATGTTGATTTTGATGATTTTATAGCAAAGAAAAAAGAATATAAAAAAGTTATAATTACAGACAGAGTTGAAGATCCGCAGAACATGGGTTCAATAATAAGAACAGCTGTATGTGCAGGTTTTGATGCCGTTATATTTCCTTCAAGGCGTAATGCTTTAATAAGTGCTTCTGTTGAAAAATCATCGGCAGGTGCTGTTAATCTAATTGATTTAATAATGGTTAATAGCCTCTCGTCTGCAATAGATAAGTTAAAGGATAACAACTTTTGGATAATTGCTTCTGATATAAATGCTGAAGATAATTATTATGAAATTGACTACAACAATATGAATTTTGCGATAGTCATGGGCTCCGAAAAAGATGGCATTTCTTCTACAATCTTGAAAAAATCGGATTATAAAATTAAAATACCTATACTAAATAAATTTGATTCTTTAAATGTAGCAAATGCCGCAAGTATTATAATTTATGAAGCAGTAAAACAGATAATACAAAAATCGGGGAATAGTATATAATAGGTTATAATTGGAGGCAAAATGTCTGACGAACAAGAAAAATATTCATTAAAAGATGAAGATATTCAAGAAGCTGATTATAATATTCAGTCAGATGATGATGATATATTGACTGCCATTGAAGAGCCTAAAGTTCCTGAAACGCAAAATAGTGCAATAGCGGATGATTCTGTAAAAATATATTTGCAGCAGATTGGGAAAATTAAACTTTTAAGCAGTGAAGAAGAACTGGAAGTCGCAAGAAAAATAAAAGAAGAAAATTCGGATGCGGCAAAAAAAATACTTATAAATGCTAATTTAAGACTGGTCGTCAGCATTGCAAAAAAATATATAGGCAGAGGTCTTTCTTTTCTTGATTTAATTCAGGAGGGAAACATGGGTTTAATGCGTGCTGCTGAAAAATTTGATTATTCAAAAGGTTATAAATTTTCGACTTATGCCACCTGGTGGATACAACAGGCAATAACACGTGCAATTGCAGATAAATCAAGATTAATCAGACTGCCTGTTCACATGATTGAAACATTAAGTAAAATTAAGAAAATATCAACGGATCTTACAATTGATAATGGGGCTGCTCCTACAAAGGAGGAAATTGCTTATAAGATAGGCATGCCCGTTCAAAAACTTACAGCTTTAATAGAATCGGCTCAAGGAACTATAAGCATTGAATCACCAGCCAACCAAAAGGATGAAAATGCAAAACTCTCCGATTTTATTGTTGATGAGTCGTCTTTATCTCCCGATACAAAAGTAACACAGGATAATTTGTTCTGTGATATTAAAAAAATGCTTAATCATTTGAGTGAAAAAGAGCGGAATGTTTTAATTATGCGATACGGTTTAGACGATAATGGCGAAAAAAAGACACTTGAAGAAATTGGCAGCTATTACGGAGTTTCCCGTGAACGTATAAGACAGATTGAAAACAGAGCAATGAGCAAACTTAAAAAGCTTTGCAGAAATAATAATATAAATAAAAATCTTAAAAATTATATATAATTTTTTGCATAATATGCTATAATCTAAGCAGATTATGTCATTATATATGGAGTAAGATTATATTGAAGGATATTAAATCAGATAAATTTGCAAGTGTTATAGCACGTATTCTTGATGATAAACAGGCAATTAATATAAAAATATTAAATATTTCAAATATTTCGGTTCTTGCTGATTATTTTGTTATTTGTTCTTCTGATTCAACTACGCATATTAAAGCATTGACCGGATATGTAAGAGAAAAAATTAAAGAACACTTTGAAAGAATTCCGATTGGTGAAGAAAATGATACAAAAAACAGGTGGAACCTTTTGGATTATGGAGATGTAATTGTTCACATTTTACATCGTGAAGAACGTGAAACTTATGCGCTTGAGCGCTTTTGGAACCATGCCTTTTGCATGGAGGAATCAGAATGGAAAGAAAAATCCAAAGAATTTTCCGCTTACAATGATTAAAGAAGAGAGGTATATTAAAATGAAAAAAATTGCATTACTGTTTGGAGTTATACTTGTTTTTTGCGCTATGGACGCTGCTTTTGCAGATAATTTTGATTCATTGGAAGGTTTAACTGCCGTTCAAAAACAAAAATTAACTCAAATTCAGTATAATTATAAACAACAAAATGATTCTTTAGATAACAAAATTATGGATTACAATAACAAGCTTCAACAATTGCAAAATGACAAAGATAAAACTTCCTCACAAATTTCTTTGTTATCAAGTGCTTATGAAAGAAATCTTGAAACATTAAAAGCACAGCAAAAACAATTAAAACAAGAAACAGATGCTTCTTATAAATCAGTAATGACGGATGAGCAATTTAAACAGTATCAAGCTCAACAAATTAATGTTGATGATTCTTTTAATAAATTTTTACAAAAATAAAAAGGGTGAGTTATGTTTAAGAACAGAGTGATAAAGTTTTTGTTATGCTGCTTAGTATTTTTGTTTTCGGCAATATATGTTCAAGCTGCAATAATTTCGGAGTCAAATATATATACAAAAATACAGAGTCTGCAAAAATTAGCCGGACAGGATTATATTTCATTAATAAATAAAAGCGAAATGATAGGGAACAGGCTTGATTCTTTTAATCTTGCATCTTCTCAATATAAAAACACCGTTTATCTTGCGCTTGAAAAATTAAATAATATTCCTTCTCAAATAGATGTTATCAAAAATTCCTCCGATTTTTCGGATTCTGATAAACAAATTCAGATTAATAGTTTAATGCAGGAAGCAGACAGTGTGTTATATGATTTAGATGCACAAACAATGAATTATTTATTTTCTTTAAAATATTACATGCCTTCAATTACATATAAAAGATATGTAAAAAAATTTCAGGAGTTTTATAACTCTTTAAATTTGACCGGTGCAGCTATTTAGTTTTTTAAGCATGTGACCGGACATATTATTTAAAATGAACTTTTAAGTATTTAATTTCGTTTTTAAATATGCAAGAGGTAAAATAAATGGAACGTCAAAACAAATGTGATAAATATGAAGGTTTATTTGTCTTTCAAAACGAAGAAGTTTTGAAGGAACATATTGAGCATTGCTCTGATTGTAAAGCAGAAAATGATAAATACGAAAAAGTATCAGAACTTGTAAAAGAAGCGGCTCCTGTATATCTTTTAAAAGAAAAAAATAAAAAAATTAAAGCAATTAAAAAATTGGCATGCTGTTTTATTTTTTTTACAGGGTTGACTGCATTTACAGGCTATAAAATGTATGATAATTATAATTTTCAAATAAGCAGCGATTATGACTCGTATATAACCTCAATGGGACTGCCCGTTGATGATTACGGATTTTTGGATTTATAGAATAAAGGATTAAATTTGAAATCAATTATAAACCAATATAGAAATAACATTCGCAAAATTATTTCTAATATGACAGGTTCTGAAAATGACGATATAGAACAGGAAGTATATATAAGAGCCTGGAAAAACCTTAAAACATATAAAGAAAACGGTAAATTTAAAAGCTGGATAACAACTATTACCGCTAATTTATGCAGAGATTATATGAAATCTTCTTATTTTAAACATTCTCAAAATAATGTAACAGAAGATGATGAGTTAGTTCAAATAAAAGATACATCAGAAAATATAGAAAGCAAACTTATAAAAAAACAGCGGCAAAAAAGAGTTATTGAAGCGATTGATGAGTTAAAACCAAAATTCAGAGAAGTAATAATTATGTATGAAATGAAAAATATGAGCTACGAAGAAATATCGGAAATATTAAAATGTCCCGTCGGAACGGTAAGATCAAGATTATTTAATGCACGTAGAGAATTGAGTATAAAACTTGAAGATTTAATTTGAAAGGAGCAAAAATGAAAAAAACTCTAATTATTGCTGCATTGGCTGTATTTGTAATTATGAGCAGCAATGTAATCAGTCAGGCAAAAACGGATAAAACAACCGATAAAAATCAGCCAAAAATAGAAGCACCTGCAAAAGACGGTACTTCAAAGACCAAACCGGAAAAACCTTCTAATGATAAAGATAAACAGCCTCCTAAAGATGCTGACGGTAAAACACCGCCGGACGGGAAAATGCAGCCTCCTCCGGATTCAGACGGAAAAACACCGCCGGATGGCAAACAACCTCCAAAATCAGACGGCTCTGCGCCTCCTTCTAAGGATTTAAAAGATACGAAATCTTCTAAATAAGAAAGGGATATAAAATATGAAAAAAAGTTTGATTATTACAACTTTGGCTGTGTTGGTTTTGCTGAACGGTTATGATATTTGTCAGGCAAAAACAAATGCAGCTTCCAATCAAGAGGTTACAGCCTCTAATGCAATTAAAGAGGAGGTAACAACAAATGATGATACTTTAAATCTTAAAGCGGAAAAATCATTTGAAAAAAACTCCAAAACACATTTAAACGCAGAAGGTAAGGACAAAATGCCTCCACCGCCTGAGTTTGAAGGCGGAGAACCTGACGGAATGCTTCCTCCCCCTGATTTTAATGAAGGCAGAGCAAATATGCCTCATCCGAAATTTGAAGGCAAAAATCCGCCTCCTCATGCTATGCAGGGCGGGCATCCTTCAAAAGAAGAAATGGAAAAGAAAAAGGCTGAATTTGAAAAACGTCTGAAATTAACTGATAAGCAGAAAAAGCAAATTGAAGAAAACAAAATTAAAGACAGAGAAAAAATTAAACCTGTTTTTGATGAAATGAAAGCTAAAAAACAAGAACTTGACAAATTGAAAGCTGATGAAACCGTTTCTCCGATTGATAAATTGAAGAAAGAAGAACAGCTTAAACGCGAAATAGGTGATTTAAAACACAAAATAAGAGCTGCTCATGAATCAAATATGAAAAATTTTGAATCTATACTTACTAAAAAGCAAAAGAAAGAATTTGAAAAAATTAAAAAAGAGCAGAAAAATGACATGGAAAAGCGTAGAAAACAATTTGAAAAATCAAAAAAACACGCAGGTTCGCAGCATCATCCCGGTATGCAGCCTCCATTTCCGCCTATGTCACCTAAAGAACATGAATAATAAATCATCAAAAAAGAAGGGGAGAAATCTCCTTCTTTTTGTTTTGCGATATTATATAAATTTTTTATTCTTCAATAGAGCTTAGATTACTTTACCCATTTAAAACTTTGTACATAATTTGTTTCGTTTATATTTCCGTTAATTACAGCCTGAAATATTCTTGATTCATAATCTCCGTTTGTAAATGAAGGTATTTTTTCTACATCCTCAACAAAATTTTTACGTCCGAAATCAAGTATTGAAATTCCGGGTATTAATTTAAAGAAAGTATTTAATGATATATTACCTAA
>JAJQHF010000259.1:4240-5708 GCA_021199975.1 Candidatus Gastranaerophilales bacterium | reverse complement strand
AAATATAATTGCATCATTATACTTAGCTTGTTTGTATAACTCACAAGCCTTGATTACATGATTATAATATATTGTTTCATCATCCATAACCCTATGATACAACAAACTAAAATTGAATTTTAATTTAAACTTGACTGAAATCAACAGATTTTGGAGTAAAATTTTACTGTTTTGTAATGTGCTTTTAGTGCAAATTTTATTATTATTCAAATGCATTAAATACTTCCGGCTTTGTTCCGAGTTAAAAATCAGCATTTCAAATGGGACACTTTTGCCTCATTTTTACAATCGCTAGAATGCAGAGTGTGTTTGAGTTTTGGCAATTTATCAAAACTCCGATTGGATTTTTGGATGACAAAAAGAGTAATAAAAGACCCATTTGAGTAATTTCAGTCAATTCGTATTAAATCGCTAATGTTTAGACGAGTTCGGCTATACGTGCTAATTGATTACATTTCAAAAGTCTCAATAAACTACAGCCGTAAATGTGAGTGTTGCTGAATAACTCAAAACCCTTATGTACCGACCAAAACGATGAAATTAACTGCATAAATTTATAACGTGCGTTATTATAAATTTATCGGAGGTACTTATGTATTTAACAAAAGAAGAATTTATCGTTTTGAAAGGGATTAAGGAAGGTTTAGTCAGTCATCACATAAAGGAAAAATATGGCATTTCTGTTGGAACTATTGACCCTAAAATGGAAGCTTTGTATGCAAAATACGGAGCCAATGACAAACAAGATTTAGTCAAAAAAGCTGATTTTGACAAAGTTGAAATTTGTGAAAAAGAGAATATTCCTTATTTTGAATATGACAATGACGAGGGCAGTTGGCTTGTCAAAAAAATATCAGTAAGCAAAAGCGATATTTTAAAACTGTCGGAAATTTTCACACAAATACCTGATGACAAGAAACATACTCTCGTTTGTTGTCAGGGAACTTTTGAGTATCTTTATTTGGACACTCCAAATGGAAAACAATATGTATATAAAAGAATTTAAAGAGGTAATAAATTATGAACTTAACAAGAGATGAATTAGAAAATGTTTATAAAAATATTCAAAGACCAGAAGCTGTTAATTATATAAAAACAGGTTTAGCAGAATTAGACCTGGTTTTATCTTATTTAGATAAGGGTGCAATGATTACGATTGCAGGCAGACCTTCAATGGGTAAAACCAGATTTTGTTTAAATTTACTGGAACGATTTTGTGTTTCAGGTAAAAGATGTCTTTATTTTACACCGTATCTAACAAAAGAGAGATTGATTAAACGTTTATTGCTTTTACATGCAGCGGTTGACTCTGAGAGAAACCCATTTGGGGAAGAAGAATTAGAAAGAATTGTAGAAGCTATTGATGTTATTGAAAAATGGAAACTGAATATAATTGACCACCCTGAATGCCAACTATCCTATATGGAAAAATTAATTGTAAAAAATCAGCCTGACTACATTTTTATAG
>JAJQHF010000259.1:0-4230 GCA_021199975.1 Candidatus Gastranaerophilales bacterium | reverse complement strand
ATTATTCTCCAAGAGGAATGAAAAAACTTGCTGAAAGATATAACGTCGTATTTTTTATAACAACAGGAATAAAAAGAACCGCAGAAAAAAGAGAAGAGTGCATTCCAATAGCAAGTGATTTAAAAAATCCGAACGGGTTAGCGGATTTTTCAAATGAAGTCCTAATTCTTTATCGTCCTTATTATTATGATGCTAATGCAGAAAAAGATATAATGGAGATAATATCAGCAAAACAATTTGGTTGTTGCTGTGTGGCAATTAGGCTCTACTACAATGCCAGTACAGGCAGAATATTTGATAAGTATAAAGGAACTGTTTAAATCTGTGAGGGAAATTCTATGGTATCAGAAGTAAAATCTCCAATTTAGGCAGATTTCATACTTGTTTAAGACAAAAACAGTGATTGTAAAATAATAGATTTGAGCTAAAATTATACCTGCTTAAAATTATTAAAACCTGTTATTAAAAATTTTTCTACCATTCTATTGTTTTTTCCCAAAATTCACTCAGAAACTCATTACATTTTCTAAATGGCTGGTACTTTTTATTATTAAAAGCAGTTATTTCCCCTGAAAATATATTTGCATTACAAGCGTTATAATTATTTGATGGATGAGAAGACCGTAAAATCAAGCATTTTGGGTATATTTTCTGATATTCTTCTTCAAATTCAATGCCTTTATACTTAAAACATTTTAACTCTTCATTTGCTTTTCTGCCCCAAAGCATAATAACCAATGGCTTGCCTTGACTCTGTTTTACCTTTAGAAGCTGCTCGATACAATTATTAACGAATTTTTTCCAGGATTTTATGTGATAATCTTGATTTTTTGCGTTATATGAAAGAGACATATTCAATAATAAAACTCCCTGTTCTTTCCAACGGGTTAAATTTGTATTTTTATTTTTGATATCTGATTTTTGAAAAATATTTTCTAAAGAGTCTTTAGCTTTTGCATTATTTGCAAATGAAAAAGCTAATCCATGAGCCCTGTTCTTATCGGGATACGGGTCTTGTCCGATAATTAAAACCTTAACATCTTGAGGTTTTAATCCTTTGAAGGCATTAAAAATATCTTTTTTATCAGGGCTTGAACATTCTTTTATGCAATTATGAATAGTATTTTCATGATTAAAAAAATCGGCAATATCATTCCATTCATTTATATCTAATATATTTTTTAAATCAGCAATAATGCTATTTTCCATATAAAATTTCCCTCATCCCATCTTAATAGTACATTTAATTAATTAAAACCGGAACTTTTACACTCATGTTGTACATATTAAAAACCCGATGTCAAGTGTTTTTGGAGTTTTTGGTTTCGTTATTTTTAACATGTAAATCACTTATTATATAAACAATGAGGGTAGCAATGGAAAACAATACCGATATTAAAAAATTACTTGGAAAAAGAATTAAAGAATGCAGGAAGGAAAAAGGTTTAACACAGGAAAAACTTGCCGAGATGATTGGTTTGGGTGTACGTAATGTAAGTAAAATTGAGTGCGGAGATAATTTTGTAACAGCAGAAACATTATCAAAAATCATCTTAGCCCTCAAAATTGAACCTGCCGAACTTTTTGATTTTAGTCATCATGATGACACTAAAAAGTTAAAAGAAGAATTATTGAACGCTATTCAGGGCGATAAGGTCGATATAAGATTGCTATACCGTATTTATAAGTCTATAAAATAAGACTATCATTTTTATTTTACATTTTAAGTTGTTATTTTAAACTTGATTTTAAAAAATCAAGTTTTTTTGTTGGGCTTAATAAAAATTTACAAACACGGAGAAGCGAATAGTTTCGTTCTCCTCAAGAAAATAAATCATGAGGGGCTTTACTTTGATTGACTGGCTGCTGATTTGTTTTTATGTTCTAAGTGTAAACCCAAAAAATAAAGAAAGGAAAAATATGATAAATAAACTTAACGTTCCACGCTTAGAAACAATCAAACAAGCTGCTAGAGTTACAAACTTAGCACCTTATTATATCAGACAGTTGGTTCTGCAAAACAAAATCAAATATGTCAGAGCAGGTCGCAAATACCTTGTCAATCTGGACAACCTAATTGAATACTTAAGCAATGGCGAAATGCAAAATGCAAATGTTGAACAGGGTACAAATATAAACAAAATCAGCAAGGTAGGCAAATAGAATGAAAAAGGTAGAACTTAATGCTCCGTTTGATGAGAGTGCCGAGGAAGAAACGCAAACTATAAATTTTTTTAAAGGAACTGATAATGAATTAAAACCTGATTTAAAAATATTAACTCCGTACAATGCAACTGTAGCATCCGAAGTGCTTGTTTGCAACACAGGGGGTTTAAAAATGCCTAAAATATTGGCACAGTTGGTAATGACAATAAAAAAACAATATCAAGGAATCCCTGTAAATGCGATAATTAATATGGTTCTTTCAAAATGTGCTCAGATGATAACTGCAAAACGCATAAAATATATAGAGTATAGCAATATCGGATATCCCAACTACTATGCGATAATTTTTATGCCCTCAGGAACAGGAAAAGACAGAATGTCAGATGACCTTGATAAATATGTATTTTTTCCGTTTAGACAGTGGTTTAAATTTCATGTCGGAGAATTGGAAAAAAGCCGTAAATTAAAAGCAGAACATGAAGCAATAAAAAGATACCCCGAACAGGAGCAAGAGAAACAAAGAAAAGCGTTTATTAAAGAACAAACAAAAGAATTTAGGAAAATGGTAATAGAAGTATCAGACGGCACACGAGAAGGTCTTTATTGTGACGCAAAAGCATTTAAACAGGCTCCTTTTGGAAGTTTAATGCTAAAAAATGCAGAGTTTGGACGATATTTAGATAATATGAAAACCGAGCAAAGATTATTTTTAAATGTCTTATTTGAAGGATATGGCGGTATAATACGTTCAAAATGTATAAAAGGCGACCAACGAGAAGAAAATGTCGAAGATGTTGCACTTAACGCACTGCTTTATTCTGACCCAACACTATTTAAGAGCAGTATAGAAAAATTTTTTTATGAACTAATGCAAACAGGGTTAAATCGTCGCAGTGTAATAACATTTGCAAGTGAAACAGAACCATTTGAAATGGAAAAAGACCCTAAAAAAGCAGATGAAGCTACACGAAAATATTACAGTGATTTAAAAGCTATCGGTGAAAAATTATATAACATATTTCATTCCATTGAATCAAATGCTATGTATGAACGCACCCAAGATACACTTATAAATGTATTTTATCCGTATAAACTCAAACTTACCGAATTGGTCAATAATAACGATAAAGAATCCATGAAAAGAGAAATTACATCTCGGGAACTTAAGGCATTAAAAATATCCTGTTTGTATGCCTGCATAAATCATCCAAATGAATGTCTTATTGAACCAGAAGATATGGAAATGGCTATTGATACTATTGAAAGACTTAGTAAGGATTTTTCTAAATTTTTAAATTATCGACCGAAGATGACAGATAGATTTGACCGCTTATTTCAACTTTTCTTAGACAATCAGAATAAAACATTCACAAAGACGGAACTTGTTAATGAACATTATCAGCTTTCAGGTTATTCCCGAAAATATTTCAGGAAAAATTTTGATGAGTGTATAGAGATAGTTGAAGATATAGCAAGCCAAAAGGGGTATATTCTGAATAAAGTAAGTATAAATAACAATTCAGGCTTTGAATATTCACTCATACCAATGAAATCAGAAGATTTAAGCGATGGGATAAAAAACCTTAAAGATTTAATTTAATCTTTGAAAATCTCGCAATTCCACAAATATATATAGATAAAGGCAATTTCCGCATTTGTCATGTAGATTTATGCCTAAAATCCAACTAAAACTGGGATTTAACGCACTTGTCGCAAAAATCGAAAGGATTAAAATGAAAAAAATAAATCAATTAGAATTGGAACTGCTAACACCTTATTTAGGTAAACCTGAAAAACAATCAGGTGATGAATATTTTTGGCAATGTCCTCTATGCAAAGATACGGGCAGGGACAACTTAAAATTTAATACAGTAAAAAAGGTTTTGTGGTGTTTTGCAGATGAAAGTCATGCTCCACAAATACTTGGTGAAATATTCAAAAATAACAAAAATTTTACTTTAATAAAACCTGATGATTTGGTTTATAACAGCTATGACAAATTAAAACGGTGTTATACAGTACAGAACCAAATAAATTTTAGTGAAGATATGCAAATGTGGAATG
>JAJQHF010000043.1 GCA_021199975.1 Candidatus Gastranaerophilales bacterium | reverse complement strand
ATAAAACCTCTATTGTTATTTGCATATTTGTTTATAGTTTCATTAGTTAAAAGTTTGCTTGAAAGGTTTGATGATGAACCTCCTCCGCCTCCGCTTCTTCCGCCGCCTGAACCGCGTCCTCCCATTTTTACCTGCCTTTCTTTTTAAATTTATTCATAAAAGGTTCGAACCATTGGATATTAGTATATCCGTCAAGTTCTGTCAGTCTGTTTCCATAACTCAAAATGCGTTTGGGTTCAAGTTGTTTTAACATTTCTTTAAAACCTTGCATAAAAAGAGTTTTAGCTATATTGTTATTTAAAATTCCGACTGTTCCTATTGCAACAGTCGAACCTTTTGGAACTCCCAAAAAACAATACTTATAACTTGATTCGTTGCTCCAGCTGATTGTAGGAATTACTTTTATTCCTTTTGATTGCCAGTAAGCCGCACACCATCGGTTTCTATATACCTGCCATATCTGAAATGCTTCAGGATAGTTTGTGTACATAGAAAAATCGGGAGATAAGACACCGTCATATTTTTTTAATTCTTCAATTTGAGAATCAGCATTTTTCCAACATCTTTCAAACCTGTAATCGTCTAAGAAAAAGTGAGCTGTTCCATTCCTGTTAGAATCAACCCGATAAGGGATGAGCTCTTTTACTTCAAACTCATCCGCATTTATATCAGGTATTCCATAGGAATTGGAGGAGACAAAAAATCCTTTTTCTACATTTTGAACATTTAATATATCTCTCCAGGACATTGAAAACTCCTTACCCTCTAAGTTCATTAACTGCTTCTAAGAGGTAATTTGCAAATGCTTCAATTGCATTTACACCCTGATTAAAGCAATAATCATCCAGTGCGTTAGGGGAAGTTTTGATTTTTTCTTTTAACTTCTCAAGGCTTTCAATAGCAGGCTGTGCATATTTTGCAAGGTTTTCATATAGCTTTGTAATATACTTTGGAACGCTTTTTTCGACCAGTTTTAAAACATACGGCTCAATTACAAGCCACAGCTTATTTAAAACTTTCCAATCCTTAATCCACGACAGTAAACTCATAATAATCTCCTTTCGTTTTGTTGTATTATGTTTATATGAATGAAAAAGAATTAATCAAAAGATGTTTGATAAATAAAGATGCGATTGAAACTTATCCGTTTAGCGATAAGAGATACGGTAAAATTCCTGTTTTAAGACACAAATCAAATAATAAGTGGTTTGGTTTAATTTTTTATTTAGATAACATTTTATATATAAATCTAAAAGCAGAGCCTGAAACAATTTCCATATTGCAAGACCAGTATCCTGACATTGTGACTTCCGCATGGCATATGAATAAATCGCACTGGTGCAAGGTTGATGTAAATAAAATTGATTTAGGGGTTTTAGATGCAATTATAAAGAAAAGTTTTGATATTACAGCAAACAAAAAACGTTTCAGAAAGTCTTAACCATTTTTCTTTTGTTGAATTTGATACCATTGAATTTTGTTTCTTAAATAATCACCTATCCTATCTTTTTGTAGCTCAGGCAAATACGGAAGATAAGTAAAATCGATTTTTCCAAAACTTGAAGTTTTAGGATGAAGCTGCCCGAATTCATAATGGGTAAATACAGTGTTTTCGCTTACAATAATCCCGTATTTAATACAAAGTTCCGCTGCTTTTTCGCACATTGCTTCGACCTGTTTTTGAGTAAGGGGATATTTTGTTTGCTTATTTTTTAAATCAAAATCAAACATTCCGCATACAGATATTCCAATACAACCTGTATTTCCTCCGCCGCAGTGTTTTGCATAACTTCCGTCATAGCAGTTTATATTATCTTCAGGAGTATATTTCCCCTGATAAATTTTGCCGTTTTTATCGACACAATAGTGATATGCGTTTAAATCCGTATCGCAGGGAGTATTTGCTCCTGCTGTCCAGTGCAGACATATTTTTGTTAATGATGTCATTTTCTATATATTCCTTTATTTTGTTATTAAGCATTTTTGTTTTCTTCATATTTTTCTAAAAATATAGTTTCAACCATATCGGCAGTTAAGGTAAAATCACCAACTGTAATCGGGCAAAATTCTTTTACAACACCACAATATACGTCTTTGCAATATGTGAGCTGCATTTTAATTTCAAGATTGTTTTCAAGGTATTCATTAATATCTTCTAAAGTCAATCCTTGGGATTGCAGACAGTTAATAAAATCCAAAGCAGTCATAGTAAGATTGTCAATTCTTTCTTGTTCTATTTGAGCAAGCTCATCTTCAGTTGGAACAGAAACTTCTACAATCTCAAATTGACGTGAGCCATCATTTGTTGATTCTGCTTCATTAATATAGTAACCGTTTTCATTACACCACTCTGCTGCTTGGGGCGGATATTCATCAGTAAATATTTGTCCGTTATAAAATTCTTCAGTCATAGTTCCTCCTTGTTAATTAGTATCCGACAGCGGTCCAGGCAACTTTAACACTGCTCCAACTGTCATTTGCTCCCTTATTCGTTCCGTATATGCAAAAACTTGAAGTGGAACTTGCATAAGGGATAGGGTTATCATCTATATTTGCACTTGCAAAGAAATTAGCATTAATTACATAATTTGTACTTGTAAATGCAGTAGGGAATGTTACTGTTGTCGTAGAATTTATTGATAATGTTGTAGTTCCCCATTGGAATATAATTCCGTTAACAAATTTAATATATCCGTTTGCAGCCTTGGAATATGTCGCAAATCCTTTGCCTGAAGCAGATAAAACATTCTTTACAAAGGCAGTGGTTGCTATCTTTGTTGAACTGTCTGTGTAATCAGTATATGTAGGACACTGGGCATAAGCATTTCCGGAAGAATCAACAACTGCCTGAATATAAGAATTATATGATGTATCATCAATTGAGCGATATACACGTAATCCGGTTGCTATCAGATTACCGGAATTGTGAAAATTTTCACATGCTCCAGTCTGATTACTATCTGCCCCATAAAAATTTAATCTTCCATTGTAAGCTGTTGAATCAGGTGCAGAGGTATCTGTCGCAGCAAAATTACCGTTAGTAAACTGAATAGCATTAATACCGGATGATTGAATATCTGATTTCAAAACTCCTTGCATAGTTCCGCCCGATAAAGGCAGAAATGTATCTGAGAGTTCATCTATTTCATCTTTTTTAACGTAATCGGATAAATCTGTTTCTTCTGTATATGGTATTAAATAATTTCCTGAATTATCTTTTAAAATGACTTTTTTAGCAGTGACGGTTGTCATAAAAACTCCTTTATTTGTTAAATTAAGCCAATTCTTCGTATGTAATTAAATCTGAAATAGCATTTGTAACATAAGTTTCTGTTGCATAACCATCTAAAGATTGGTGTTCTGTCAAATATCCGGCATCGTTTGTAAATGCCGAAACATTAGCCGGAACATCAGGAATTTCAGCTTTTGTTGCATAAGTTGAAGTAATTACATTTCCGCTGCCATCTTGTGTCGCTTTTACTGACGATTCCACTGTTCCTGTAACACTGATTGTGTTATTTGTAATATCTATATTTGTTCCGGCAGTATATGTATTAACTAAATCAGAAACCAAAATATACAAATGTTGATTGTCTGAATTTGCAATTACAAAGTCAATATACTTATCACCTGCTACATAACCGGATACAGGGGAGTCTGCTGCTGTACATGTAGCAATACTTCCTGATTGGATGACCATATCTTTTGGAATATTGATTTTTTCTCCGACTTGAGTACCATCTTTTGTAAGACAATATGTTGAAGCATAACCATCTTCTGCCGTATCTTGTTTTGAAATTGAATAATCACTTTCATCAGTTGTAATGCTCACAGATTTATCTACAATACTTAATTCGACACCGTTTAATGTTATTTTTTCAATTTTGTTAACCTGTGCTCCGGCTTCTACATCACCAAGGCTGTCACCGTCATTGTTTAATACTATTGAAGATTTTGTTTTAGGATAAAGATAATTGTCATCTAAATCTTTAAGTTGAATGTTTTTGTCAGTCATGTTGTTTTCCTTTCTTTTTGACTTTTTAAATTTTGTAATATCTAATTAATCGATAACTTCATATACCGTACCTGATAGAGTTTCATTTGCGGTACTTAATGAACCGTCATCCTCAATAACGTCATAAAATGTTGTACTGATATCCTCTAATTTAATAGAAACATATCCCAATGTGGTATAAGTTACGGCTATACTGCAATCAAGTTTTGAATCAAATCTTGCTTCTCCGGCTTCTGAAAGATTATCTAAATCAATATTGGCTTTTGAGCTGTTTATAGTTTCAACTTCTGTTTGTGTTGCATAAGAAATATTGGCATTTACAGCAAGAGAACTCACTGAAGAATTAAGAAAATTAATCTCAATTTTTATTATTAACTGTTTAACTGAGCCGCTATCAGGAGTTTGTTTGTAAGTTTCGGGAAACTTTGAAACAACTATAAGATTTCCTGCGGAATCCAAAACGCCCGCTTCTCGAATATAAAATCCGCCCTCATCGGCAGGAACGCTTGTAAGACAATAAAATTTGCCATTTTCCCAAACACATTTTGTTATTTCGCCTCTCCATACTTCGTTAACCAGTTCCGTTTGGGAAGTATCAGGCTCATAATAATTTCCGCTGCCGTCACCTAAAACAATTTGTGATAAATCAAATTCTTCTGTATTTTTAAGACAAGAAAGCTGTTTTTGTATTCCGTAGTCAGTAACAACAGAATAAAATTCTTCACTCACAGCAAGCCTCCTTGCAATTTACGGAGATTGTTTCTTCACTCGTACAAACAGCAGATAATTTAAGAGAAGATTTACTTGTAAGATAAAACTGTAATTCTTCGAGCCAGGAGCGTTCGTTTTTGTACTCATTAATTAATGCCCTGAGTTTTGTTTCTGTTTCCTCATTAATTGAGCGGTTGGTAATTTGTAAAATCACTTTAAAATAGTAAGGCTCTCCGCCGTATTCAAACCATTCTTCAACATTTCCCACAATATTTAATGTGTTGAATATTTCTTCAAGAGCGTATTTTGTCCCTTTATACCTGTGCATTTTTATAGCGGATTTTATCAGATTTCTTTTCTCTGTTTCACTCAGTGCTTGCAGCCAACCTTCGTTACCTGTTATATGGTATTGTTCTGCTAAATGAGGCAGAGCATCGGATGGTACATTATCTATTATTGAAACCAGTATGCAATCCAAATCAATATTTTTTAAACGTTCTTCGCAGATTTTATCAAATACCGTTAAATTTATATCGTTTATTGGGGCTAAACATCTTGAATCATTCATCCGCATACCCTCCAACCGTTATTGAATAATTTTCAAGGTTTGCCCACTGGTATTTTAGAATTTCAATATCTACAGGACTTTCAAGTTCAACCTTAAATACACCGTAAACACTGTTTATAATTGTAATAATTTGTGTTTGAATAACATCTTTGCCTAAAGCAGAACTGAGTGTTGATTTGTATTCTTCTATTTTTGATGTAATAGTTGTTAAGACACTTTCTTCATCAGAATCAAGATATAGAGTTATTGTTGCGGCAATCTCAAAATCAATTCTTTCGGGAGACAAAACAACTACGTTATCTGTTAAAGGTCTTATTTTATCATCCGATAAATATTCCTGAACTATTTGTATAATTTCATCACTAGGGTTGCCGTCTGATGTTAAAGGATAGATATTTACAACTCCTGCGGATGGGGAAGTTA
>JAJQHF010000082.1 GCA_021199975.1 Candidatus Gastranaerophilales bacterium | reverse complement strand
GCCTAGTATAAGTCTTTACAAATGAAGTTTCCGTGTTAAAATTATTATATAAGGAATTTAAAATATGTATACACAAAATCGACGTAATATTAATAAAGGAGGCTTTACGATATATTAATACCGTATTTTGTGTTATGAAATAATTTAAAGCCTTCTATATTTTATATAGAAGGCTTTTTTATAAATAAGGAGAAAAAATTGAAAAATTTACGACGAAATGAATTTTTAACAAAGGCAAATACCACGTTTGTCAAATTAAGAAATTTAATATGGGGTTTGTAAAACAGAGTAATAAAAGGGAAAATAATGTCGATACAAGCAATAACAACAAAAGTAATTTCAACTTTGGGAAATAAAGAATCACTGGTTCCGATAATGGTAAAAGACGGTGTAGACAGCGGATGCCTTACATATAGATCATATAAAGAAGGCGGAAAAGTTGAAGGAATAGACAGAGCTATAGATGAATTCGGAACACAACTTATATGGATAGGCGGAATTCCGTTTTGCAAATATTTTTACGATAAAACGATTTATCAAAAATCAAAAATTAACCCCGGTGTTGATCCAAGAATAATTGCAAATAACGAGTATGCGTCATGGGCTAAAGAAAACGCCAAAGGGATTATGAGTAATTCCAAAACTCAAACCGTTAAAGAAGCTGTTACAGATTGCCTTAAAGACGGCGGAAAGAAAGCCCAAAATTTATATAAAGGTAAAATAATTACTGCAACAGCCCTTACATTAGCTGCATTTTTTCTTTTAACAAAAGTAAAACAAAAAAACACAAAAAACAGTGTTATAAAAGACATGGATAGCAAAGTATCGGATACTTTTGAAAATAAACAAGAAACAAAAAATAATGTAAATGTATTTTCAGACTTTAATTTAAATAATAAAGAAGCAAAAGAAGTATTTTCAGATATTGACTCATATTCAAAACAAGAAAAAAATAAACCTGCATTCAAGGGCGGAATTATAAAAAATGTAACAGATGCAGTAATGTTTAATCCTGTTCATAACATGAAAATAATTGATGCGGGAATTACAACTGAAAGACTTGCTTGCTCAAGAAATAAAACAGAGTTTGGAGAACACGCAATAAAAGAAGGCGGATTTCTATTTTTCTTATACTGTTTTGGCGGTTTATTAGAAAAAGGAATAAATAAATTATCTTCAAAAGTTCTTAACAAACCTATTGATTTAGATATTGACGTAATCATGGATTCAAAATTTGAAGATGCACTTTCTAAAGGCAAAATTGCATCTGATATTTCAAATTTACCTAAAGGCGGTTCACTAACGGATAAATTAAACTTTATAGTAAATAATCCCGAGAACTCAGTAGTTCAAGCGGCTAAAAAATCGAAAATCGTTTCAACCGTTAAAGATAAAACAGGAGAAAAAGTTGTTGATACTTCTAAATATATCGATACAAAAGCCTTTGACAAATTAGCCGAAAATATGCAGGTAATTGATGAAAAATTTAAGTCCTCAAAAGAACCCGTTAAAAAATTTCTAAATAAAACAAAAGCATTAAAAGTAGGCTCCGTAATGGCGAATATAGGTGTATCATGCTTATTCCTCGGATATATTCTTCCTAAAGCCGTGTATAAATTCAGAGAAAAAGAAACAGGCACCACAAAATTCCATGTTGCTGAAAATATAAAGAATGAGAGCAAAAACCACAATAGTAAATAAGGTCTTTTCCTTTTTGTACTGCTTATGTTAAAATTATGTTAAGAAGAGGGATATATTTTGCGATACAAAAGCTGCTGGTGGATAGAGTCAGGAATTAATTTTGATATAGATTCATATAAAGTCTGTTGTTTATACAGCGCAAAAGGCGGCGGAAATACTATTGTGCAGGAAAATTATAAGGGAGAGCCTGTTGATTGGGAAAAGTTCTTTGCCTTTAAAAAAATGATGAAAGATTTACATAAATCAGGCAAAATATACCCGAAATGTGAAGGCTGCATTTTTTTAGAAGAAAAAGACTGGGATGACAATCATTCAAAAATCAGTATGATTAACCTTGATTACTGGACAAAATGCAATTCAAGGTGCTCATATTGCCACACTATGCTTGATAAAGAAAAGTACAATAAGTTTAAAAATTATAATTTTCTTCCAATCTTAAAAGACATGATAAAACGTGATATTTTAAGACCAAACGGACATGTAAGCTTTGGCGGCGGAGAAGTTACTCTTTTAAAAGAGTTTGATAAACTGCTCCATATTTTTATGGATTTCGGTTTTCCTCTTACAAGAATACACTCCTCTTGTATAAAATATTCAAAGGCTGTTGAAAAAGGTCTTAAAACAGGATGCGTAGATTTAATTGTTTCTGTTGATGCAGGCTCAAAAGAAATGCATGAGAAAGTAAAACAGGTTAAATCTTATGATAAAGTTTGGAAGAATTTAAAAAAATATGCTTCAAACCAAAAAGACCCCAATGCTGTAAAAGTTAAATATATATTAATTCCTGATGTAAATGACAGCAAAGAAGAAATAGATTTGTGGCTTGAAAAAGCAAAAGAAAATGGTGTAAACTGTGTTCTTCACGAAATTGAATCAAAATGGTTTTATGCCCGCAGGGAAAATGTACCGGATTCTATAATAGAGTTTTTTGATTACGCAAAAGAAAAAGCGGCTTCTCTCGGCTTAAAATATGAACTTTATGAAAGAGCAGAGCATATGATGTCTTTCAGACATGAAAAAGAAGAGGTTCAATAATGAGTGAATATACAAGCTGTCATTGGCTCCAACACGGATTAAGCTTTGAAAATGACCACATAGAAATGTGCTGTTTATGCTGTCATAAAGGCGGAGGCAGGCTATATATAAAAGAAAATTACAACGGCAAAGGTATAAAATGGGAGGATATTTTTAATTTAAAAGAAAAATTTATTCAAGATAACAAAAACGGCATTGTTGACCCTCGCTGCGAAGGCTGTTTTAATTTGGTAAATAAAAATTGGGAAGAGGAAAAACCTTATATAAATTATATTCATTTTAATCATTGGACACATTGCAACAGCGACTGCATATACTGCTACACATCATGGGATAAGGCAAATTACCAGAAGAAACCCCACTATAAGGTTTTGCCGATGATAAAAGAATTATTTAAAAAGAAACTTTTCAGACCCGGCGGCGAAATTACATTCGCAGGCGGTGAACCCACAATTTTAGATGAATTTGAAGATTTGGTTAACTTCTTATTAAAAAACGGCGCAGACAGAATTACCGTTCATTCCTCGGGCATAAAATATTCAAAAGCAATTGAAAAAGGAATAAAAGAACAAAAGCTTTCTGTATGTTTAAGTGCTGACTCAGGAACTCGTGAAATGTTTAAAACGGTTAAAAGAGTTGATAAATTTGATAAGTTTTGGGAAAATGCAAAAAAATATGCAAAAGCTCAATTAGAATCTGATGATAAGAAATTTGTTGAAACTAAATTTATTTTAATACCTGATGTAAATACAAATAAATCTGAAATTGATAAATGGTTTCAGTTAAGTTTAGAAGCAGGAATTAAATCTATTGTTATTGATATAGAAAATGATTATTGCAGGGATTTAAGAGTAAAAAACAAAGAAAAACCTAAATACCTTGCAGATTTAGGCTCATATATTATTGAAAAAGCAAAGGAACTTGAGTTAAATCTTGTTGACTATAACAATTTCAGGTATCTTATATCCGAATACAATTTAATGTAAATGAAGGGAAGAATTACTTTGGAAGGATTTGAAAGCTGTAGTTACATAGAACACGGAATGGTTTTAGACCATTGCAACCGCATACGCTCCTGTAACAATTTTAATCCGAGATACGGCGGACGTCCGATTATTTATGAAGATTATCACGGCGAAAAAATCAATTGGAAAGAGTTTTTTGATATAAAAAGGAAATTAAGACTAAAATACAGGGAAAATTCATGTCCTGAACTGTGCAAAGATTGTGTTAACACTTCATTTAAAAAATGGGATGATGAAGATTATATAGATTATCTTCTTTTAACTCCATGGGTACCTTGCAACTCAAATTGTATATATTGCCATGCCCCGAGAGATAAAGAGGTTTTAGAAAATACAAAAGTTTATAAAGTTCTGCCGCTTGTAAAAGATATGATTAAAAACAATATCCTAAAAAAAGACGGAACAATAGATTTCGCAGGCGGTGAACCTACAATATATAAAGAATTTGAAGCGCTTCTTCATGAATTTATAAAAAATGATTTTACCAAAATAATAATTCACACAAATGCAATTAAAAAAAGTAATGCAATCATAAAAGGACTCAAAAAGGGAGTTGTTCGAATACTCGTTTCAATAGATGCAGGTTCAAAAGAAGTGCATAAAAAAGTAAAACAAGTTAACTCATACGACAGCGTATGGAAAAATTTGAAAGAATATGCGCAAAATCAACCGGAAGGCGCCGATTTTGTGAAAGCTAAATATATAATTGTTCCATCTCTCAATGACAGTGAAGAAGAAATTAATCTTTGGCTTGAAAAATGTTTGGATATAAATATAAAAAGTGTAGTTCTAAATCTTGATTTTAATTGGATAATGCAAAATGTAGACAATAACTTAATGCCTGTTTATAATCTTATGCAATACACCCAAAACAGAGCTAATGAGCTTGGAATGAACTGCGAATTATACGGGCAGATTTTTCAGGTTAAATGCGAAGTGGAAAAACACAGAGAAGAAAATATAGCAGGATTTTAATATGAAAATAGCAGTATTTGAAAAAAGACCTTATGAAGAAGAAATAATTCAGTCGTATAAAAACAAATATAATATTGATTTTTCTACAACTGATGAAATACTGGATGATAAAACTCTTCATCTCTGTAAAAACGCTGATGCAATAACTATTCTCGGCTACAGCACATTAACTCCCAAATTACTTGATAAGATAAAGCAAAACGGAGTTAAAATTATATCAACAAGAACAATCGGCTATAATCATATTGATATAAAATATGCAAAACAATCAGGTTTTAAAATTTGTAATGTAAGTTATGCGCCAAACGGTGTTGCGGATTTCACAATAATGCTCATGCTCATTTCGATAAGAAAATATAAACCCGCAATGTGGAGGCAAAATGTCAATGATTACACACTAAACGGACTTATGGGAAAAGAAATGAGAAATATGACCGTCGGTGTACTCGGAACAGGAAGAATAGGCTCAACCGTTATTAAAAATTTATCGGGTTTCGGCTGTAAAATTATTGCTTTTGATAAATATCAAAATGATTCAATCAAAGACATAGCTCAATATGTGGAATTTGATGAACTTCTGAAACAAAGCGACATTATAACCGTTCATACTCCGTTAACTCCCGAAAACAGAGGGATAATAAACAAATATAACATTTCAAAAATGAAAGACGGCGTAATTATTATTAATACAGCAAGAAGCGAACTTGCAAATATACAAGACTTAATAGAAGGAATAGAATCCGAAAAAATCGGCGCACTCGCTTTAGATGTTTTTGAAAATGAAGATGAAATATACCATCACTTTCTTTCTACGGATATTATTAAAAATAAAGATATGGCATATCTAAGACAATTCCCCAACGTAGTTCTCACACAGCATATGGCATTTTTTACCGATTCAGCTTCAAGAGAAATGATAGTTAACAGCCTTAATAACATAATTAACTTATTTAATAACAACACCTGCGCAAATCGCCTTTAAAATAATGTAAATAAATGTAAACAAATCATTAAAATTAAGCAATACCTCAA